>NZ_JBSGBN010000074.1:0-48653 GCF_053601275.1 Streptomyces sp. NPDC004752
GCAGCGACACGCGACGGCCCGCCCTCACACAGCGAGGGACAATACGGGTGAACCACCTGGCCACCCAACGACCAAACCCCACCGAAGAATCGAGGTTAAACGACAAGTTCAGAGCCTGTTTTCAATCCTGCCCTACGGCTCTCCGCGGTTGGGAATCGAACGGAGTCCATTTCGAGCGGGGTGACTGACGTTTCGTCGGCGGCCGCGCCAGCCTGAAGTCGCAAGGGCGATGTGGTGCTCGCCCTCAAGTTATGGCTCGGGCGGCGGTGATGGTCGGCTCAGTGCAACGATGCCGGTGCTCACCGCGAAGAGGGCTGCCGCCAAGACCATGGCGCCTCCCGCTCCTGCTGCGTCCGCGAGCGCCGCAAGGGTAATGGCGCACAGGATCTCACCGCAGTACTCGGCCTGTGCCAGGAAGGAGTGCGTCGTGGCGCGGATGTCGCTCGTGGTTCGCCGGTTGACCCAGATCGTGGTGACCGTCCGCACCAGGGGCATGGCAACGCCATTCGCAACGATCACTGCTACGACCGCGGAACTCAGGTTCGGCGCCAGCCCCAACAGAGCGAGACTGATCAGTCCCGAGAAACAGCTGAGCGCTAGAGACACCCGGGCGCCGCGATCGGAGTGCAGCCGCTGTTGGACGGCCAGGAGCGCCAGGGCTGCGGTTGCGTAGCCGGCCAGTCCGATGACGGTGAACCACACGGTGCCCGATGCGGCGGACGGAAGGCCGAGACCGGCCAGGCTGACTGGGTAGATCCGCGCGAAAGAATCTGCCGCACCGTTCACCAAGACGGTGACGATGACCAGCATGAGTAGGGTCCGGTCGCGGATAGCCAAGCGGGCGCCGCGGCGGGCGATGTCAAGGGCGGTCTTGAGATGGTCCTCGCGAACGCGGATGAATCTCCGCTCGGGAAACGCCACCGCCCACCATGCCGCCAGGGCGAGCATGGCCGCGCCTGATGCGATGATGGCCGTCGGGCGATTGGTAAGCGCCGCGAGCCCGCCGAAGGTGACCATCCCGACGCCCGCGCCAATCAGCTGCCATCTCGCCTGAGCAGCGAGCAGGAGATGCACCTGGTCTGGTCGATCGATCTCGTCGGTCGCCCATGCGACGTCCGAACCGCTGGCGAATGTCCAGGCGATCCCCCACAGCATCTGAGCCAGCATCAGTGGCACGAAACCGGTGGACAGCCCTGTTGTGACCATGGCGGCGGCCATGAGGACGTGCGAGGTGACGATCGCCGGCTTGCGGCCGAGAGTGTCGGCCACAACGCCCGCAGGGACCTCGAAGACGATACTCGCCACACCTTGCGCTGCGGCGATGAGCAGGAGTTGCGCGGGCGACAGGCCGACGTCCACGGCCATGTAGAGACTGGTGACCAACCACCAACCGTTGTGCAGTACGGCTCGTAGGAGGTTCCATCTGAGAAAACGGCGTGCAAGTCGGTCGGGACCGGGCGACCCGGAGTGAAGCGGCAACGCCTGCTGGGTCATCGCCACCACCTTCGGGAGGGTTCCCGGCCCGGCGCATCGTGGCAGTACGCCGCGGTGGTGGAGGCGTCAGATTGGGTCGATCGGTATGAGAGTGAACGGATCATGGCTCCTCGTGTGCGGGTCGGCGGTGACTGGGCACACGAATTCGCGCATGAGTCATTCCATTTCACTCGGTGAATCACTTGCATCCGGACGCTGAGATCCTGCTGCGGGCAGACCGGTACCGTCAACACCTTTTTGCCGGTGGTGCGCACAATCAGGTGCGAATGGATGGCAAGGTGATCGGCCCGCCGCCGGTCGTCCATGCTTGTGCTTCGCTGGTCGGGCTGACGGACTCGCGGCGGTGGTGAGAGGATTTGTGCAGCTGCTGCGGATTCGGGGTTTCCGGGGTGGTGAGGACCGACGCCGGATTGATCAGTCCCGTTGGCCTTCACGGGAGGTTGGCTGACCGCTTCTGCGAGATGTTCGTCTGGTGATTCGTCTGGTCATGAGCGTGATCGAAGCCCAGGTGATCAACGATTCCGAATTCTGGATCAGCCGTTCGTTATCTCGCGCATGCCGACGGGCGTGCATGATCCAGGCTAGCGAGCGCTCGACCACCTAGCGGCGGGGCAGGATGACGAATCCGGGGGTGTTCTTTGGTCGACTGACGGTCTTGAGGGTTAGCCCGAGGTGCTTCTTTGCCCAGGTCACGAGCTGTCCGGCATAGCCGGAGTCGGCCCAGGCGATGGTGATCTCGGGGTGCATCAGCCGCAGTCGGAACAGGACTTCTTTGGCCGCGTCGCGGTCGGTCATATCGGCTGGGGTGACCATGACGAACAGCGGTAGCCCCTTGGTGTCCACGACCAGATGCCGCTTGCGGCCGTTGATCTTCTTTGCGCCGTCATAGCCCTGCGAGTCCTTGCCGACGGTTTCGGAGGCCTTGACCGACTGGGAATCGATCACCGTAGCGACCGCTCCGGGCGCCCGGCCCATCTCGCAGCGGATCCGCTTGCGGAGCTGATCACGGATCTGCCCGACGACCCCGGCCGCAACCCATCTGGCCATGAATCCGTAAGTGCCTATTTTCAATCCTGAGCTGGGCGTTTGTCCAGCTCAGGGATTCGAACGGGGCGGGCTTGGGTTGCTCCGGTGACGACATCAACGGTTCCGCTGACGGCCTTCCGGTGGTGATGGGATGATCCGGCCAGGCCCGAGGAATCGGGCGGCTTCTGGGTGGCGGTGGTGACCGTGACCGCCGTCTTGGTCAGTCCCGTTGCGCTTCGCGAGATTCCGGCTGACCGTTTCTGCGGGAGCTTCGGCGGGTGATCCGCCTGGTCATGAGCGTGATCGCGGCCCAGGTGATGAGCGATTCCGAGTGTTGGATGAGCCGTTCGTAGTCGCGCGCGTGTCGGCGGGCGTGCATGACCCAGGCGAGCGTTCGACGACCCAGCGCCGGGGCAGAACGACGAACCCGGAGGCGTCCTTCGGGCGGCTGACGGTCTTGATCGTCAGGTTCAGGTAGGAGGCCAGCCGGAGTACGGCAGAAACAGGCAACAGGGGCGACGGCGGTCAGTTCTCTTCTTGATCCGCCTGGGCGCCTGCCCTGAGCAGGTCGGCCAGGCCCTGGAGATGGGTGGCCGGGCCGAGGTCGGTGAATGTGGAGTCGTCGGGCACCGGCGGCAGCTGTGCGGGGATCGGGGCCTGTTCGGTCCTTTCCAAGGCGCGGTAGATGGTGCCGCGGGTGACGTTGAACGCGGAGGCAATCTCGGCGACGGTGTGCAGCCGCTTGCCCTTGGCGTCTTTCGCTTCGTACATCAGCCGTGCTTGCCTAATGGCGGCCGGGGTGAGCTTGGACTTGCGCCCGCCGGTGCGGCCACGGGCGCGGGCGGCAGCCAGGCCCTCGTTGGTGCGCATGGCGATCAGGTCTCGCTCGAACTCGGCGAACAGGGCCAGCTGCCCGAAGAACATCTTCCCGAAGGGGTCGTTGAAGTTGACCGTCATCCCGGTGTCGATGATCGTGAAGCGCACCTCGCGTTCGGCGAGGGAGTCGGCGATCTCGTACAGGTCGCGGATGGAGCGGCCGAGCCGGTCGAGTTTGGTGATGGTGAACTCGTCGTCCTTGCGGGGCACCTTGAGCGCGGTGCGGAGTTCGGGCCGGTTGGCGTGCTTGCCGGTGGCCCTGTCGACGTAGATGTGCCCGTCGGTGCAGCCGGCCGCGGTCAGCTTGTCGGCTTGCGAGTCCGGGTTCTGGTCGAGCATGGATACACGCCCGTATCCGATCTTGAATGCGTCGCTCATGACCGATCAGTGTGCCGCAAACGAGGGTTGACGGTGCATAGATTCCGGACACGAGTTCTGGAACATGATTCCGGTGGCGCGGGACCCTTTAGTGATCATGTTCCGCCAACGACCGTTTCCGAACACGGCGCCGAGCCGAGGTGTCACCTCATGTGACACCAAACCGCGTACTCTGCCTGATTCATGCTTGATCTCCAGATTGCTGGCTATCGGCAGGGGTTGGCGGTGTCAGCGGACTCGCCCGGTGAGACGAGTCCTGTCTCGTAGGCGAGGACGACGGCTTGGGCCCGGTCGCGCAGGGTCAGCTTGGCGAAGATCCGGGCCACGTGGGTCTTCACGGTCGCCTCACTGAGCGTCAGTTCCCGCGCCAGTTCGGAATTGGAAAGACCCCGGCCCATGAGCGTCAGCACCTCGCGCTCACGCGGCGTCAGCACGGCCAGGTCTCGGTGGACGGCGGGGGTTACGAGTCCCGAACCGGTTCTGGGGGCGCTGGAAGCGAAGCGCTCCACCAGGCGGCGGGTGATCGAGGGTGCGAGCAGGGCGTCACCGGTGTCGACCAGGCGTACGGCGGCGGCCAGATGCGCGGGGGTGACGTCCTTGAGCAGGAATCCACTGGCTCCGGCGGCGAGGGCGGCGTAGACGTAGTGGTCGAGGTCGAAGGTGGTCAGCATGATCACCCGGCAGTCCGAGGTCTGCGCGAGTATGCGGCGGGCGGCTTCCAGGCCGTCCATAGCGGGCATCCGGATGTCCATCAGTACGACATCGGGCCGCAGCCTCCGCACGGCGGCCACGGCCTCGGCTCCGTCGCCGGCCTCGCCCACCACGTCGATGCCGCGGGCGGTCAGGATCAGGCGGAAGCCGGTGCGGACCAGCTCCTGGTCGTCGGCGATCACGACGCGAGGGGCGGGCTCGGTGTGTGTCGTCATGGCCGGTCCAGCGGGATCCGGGCGCGGACTCGGTAGCCGCCGCCGAGGCGGCGGCGGGCGTCAAGGTCGCCGCCGTAGACGGCGACCCGCTCCCGCAGGCCGAGCAGCCCGCGTCCCGTTCCGTCCGCCTGGCCCGGGACCGGCTCTCTCCGCGCGGGCCGGCTGTCCGACAGGATGCTCGGTCCGCTGTTCAGCACCTCGACTCGCAGGTAGTGGTCCGCGTATCGCACCGTCACCTCGGCTTTCGCTCCGTCCCCGTGTTTGAGGGCATTGGTCAGGGCCTCCTGGATGATCCGGTAGGCGGTGACATCGATCCCGGTCGGCAGCGGACGCGGCTCACCCGAGATGCGCATCTCCACGGGCAGGCCGGCAAAGGCGATCCGGTCGATCAGTGGACTGAGTCGGCTCAAGCTCGGCTGCGGTGACAGGTCCGTACCGTAGGGTTCGTCGTCGCCGTTCTGCGCGGGTGCGAGCAGGCCGAGCAGGTGTCGCAGCTCGGTCATCGTGTTCCGCCCGGCGGTTTCGACGGCTCTCATCGCCGCCGCGGCCTCGTCCGGCATCGTGGCCAGCACCTCGCGGGCGGCCCCGGCCTGGACCACCATGAGGCTCACGTTATGGCTGACGATGTCGTGGAGCTCGGTGGCGATCCTGGCCCGCTCGGCGTCGACCGCGGTCCGCGCCGCGCTCTCGCGCTCCCGCTCCAGCAGCCAGCCACGCTCCCCGATGACTGCCTGATACAACCGCCGCGCCCGGACCACCGCCACGCATAGACACCCTGCGGCGCCAACTGCCGCCGCCAGGGCGATGACCAGCCAGATCGTCCCAGATCCCCACACCCACACCGGATCATCCTCGCAGCCGCACGACGCGCCCCGCATCAGCCCCTGGACGCAGCTCCGTACATCCCCGGGATGACCTGCCCGAACGGATACATCCGGGGTGTGACGCCCCGTCCGCTCACTTCGTCCTAGGTTCGAGCCATGACAACTGATCACGACGGTGCCCGGCAAGTGGTGGTGCGGCTGGACGACGTGCACAAGGAGTACGGCGACGCGAAGGCCCTGGACGGCCTGTCGCTGGAGATCAGGGCGGGGGACGCGGTCGCCGTGATGGGCCCCTCCGGCTGCGGCAAGTCCACCTTGCTCAACATGGTGGCCGGCCTGGACCGGCCGACCTCGGGCACAGTCGAAGTGCAAGGGCACGACCTCGGGAAACTGAACGAGACCGGCTTGGCGCTGTTCCGGCGGCGGAACGTCGGCATGATCTTCCAGTTCTTCAACCTCATCGACGATCTGCCCGTCCTGGACAATGTGGCGCTGGCCGCGCAGCTGACCGGCACTTCGGCCCGGCAGGCGCGCCGCCGTGCCCTGGAGCTCCTGGACGAGCTCGGTGTCGCCGATCGCGGGAACAACTATCCGGCGACGCTGAGCGGTGGCGAGCGCCAACGCGTTGCCGTCGCACGGGCGTTGATGAACCGCCCGGCCCTGCTGCTTGCCGACGAGCCGACCGGCGCCCTCGACAGCCGGTCGGGCGAGCAGGTGATGGATCTGCTGATCGACCTCAACCAGATCGGCCAGACCCTGTTGATCGTCACCCACGACCCGCAGCTGGCCACCCGCTGCGCCAGCCGGCTGGTCGAAGTCGCCGACGGCCGGGTCGCCCGCGAGAGCACGCTGGAGGCGACCGCGTGAGCGCCGTATGGAGAGCCTCGCGCGCGGCCGTGAAGCGCCGCCGGCTCCAGACCTTCGTCATCGGGCTCGTCGTGCTCTGCTCCACCACGACCGTCCTGCTCGCGCTGGCGCTGCTGAGCGCTGCCTCGGATCCCTTCGACAAGGCCTACGCCGCACAGCGCGGTGCCCATATGGTGGCGGCCTTCGACACCACGGAGGTCTCGCAGGAGCAGCTGGCGCGGACCGCCCGGCAGCCCGGGGTGGAGGCCGCGGCCGGGCCGTTCGGGCAGGCCGTCGTCGACATCCCCAAGGACTGGCTCTGGATGGCGGGCGGAACCCTCACGGTAGTCGGCCGGGCCGATCCGGCGGGCCCCGTGGACCGGATCGAACTCCTTGAGGGCCACTGGGCCACCGCACCCGGCGAGATCGTCGTCAACTGGTCCGCCCAGGGCTCCCCCGGCACCGCGTTCCTCGGCACCAAGCTGGAGACCCCCGGCGGAGTGACGCTGGCCGTCGTTGGATTCGCCGCCAGCATGAGCAAGTCGGCGAGCGCCTGGGTCTCGCCCGAGCAGATGGCCGCACTGCACCCGACCTCCGCCCAGATGCTGTACCGCTTCACGGACTCCTCGACGCAGGCCCGGCTGAGCGCCTCACTGGCACGGGCCACCATGGGACTGCCCGAGGAATCGCTGACCGGCGCACAGACCTGGCTCACTCTCAAACAGGCCTTCTCCGCGCTGGCCGACTCCTACCTTCCGTTCATCACCCTCTTCGGCATCCTCGGCCTGCTGGTCTCCTCCCTGATCGTCGGCAATGTGGTCAGCGGGGCGATTGTCTCGGGGTACCGGCACATCGGCGTGCTCAAGGCCCTGGGCTTCACCCCCAACCAGGTCGTCGCCGTCTACCTGACGATGCTCTCCGTACCGGCGGTGGTGGGCTGCGTGCTGGGCACTCTGGCCGGCAACGCGCTGGCCGGGCCGATCCTGAAGGTCGCGTTCACCGGCATCGACGTGGGCCGGGCCTCGGTCGGCGACATCGGCCCGTGGGGCTCCGTGGCCTGCCTCGTGGGCATGCCCGCCCTCGTCCTGCTGACCGCGCTGGTCCCCGCCCTGCGCGCCCACCGACTGCCCGCCGCAGAGGCGATCAGCGCGGGCGGCGCGCCGCGGACCGGACGCGGGCTGCGCATCCAGCGGCTGCTCGGCGCCACCCGGCTGCCGCGCCCGGTCAGTCTGGGCCTCGGCCAGCCGTTCACCCGCCCCAGCCGCACCCTGCTGACCATGGCGGCCATCATCCTCGGGGTCACCACAGTGACCCTGGCGACCGGACTGACCAGCACCATGGTGGCGTACGGCAACGTCGGGCGGGAGGACGGCGGCGCCAGAATCCACGTGACGACCGGGGGGTCGGGCAACGACCGGACCCCGCCCCGGCTCAGTGACCCGCAGATCGAGAAACGGTTGCGGTCTCTGCCAAGCGCGGAGGGGGTACGGGCCCGCGCGCTGTCCCAGGTGAACATGACCGGGCAGACCCAGTCCGTCTTCGCCGACTTCTACCGCGGTGACGATTCCTTGTACGAGCACACCATCGTCAAGGGCCGGGCGCCGGCCGCGGCAGGCGAGATCGTGGCCGGGCCTGCGTTCCTGACCCAGCGCGGGCTGAAGGTCGGTGACCGGGTCACGCTGGAGCTGAACGGCAGGAAGATCACCGCGACCGTCGTGGGTCAGCTCATCGAAGGCGACGCCCGGGCCCTGGAAGCCGATTGGGAGAGTTTCGCCCAACTCGCACCGGACGCCCACGCCACCGAGTACACGGTGCGGCTCGCCCCCGGCGCCGACGCTCGCGCCTACGCCGAGGCGGTCGCGGCGCTCGACCCGGGCCTGCACGCGTCGGTGATGGACTCCGGCAACGCCGGCACCGCCACCGTCGTCACCTTCTCGACGGTGTTCACGGTGCTGCTGACGCTCGTCGCGTCGCTCGGTGTCTTCAACACCGTTCTTCTGAACACCCGTGAGCGGCGCCGGGACCTGGGCATGCTCAAGTCGATCGGGATGACCCCCCGGCAGGTGGTGGTGATGACGGTGACCTCCGTCGCCGGGCTGGGCGTGGTCGGCGGACTGCTCGGCATCCCGCTCGGGATCGTGGCGCACCGCATCGTCGTGGACAACGTCGGGGTGGTCGACTTCCCCGCGTACATGAAGGACGTGTGGCACGCGCCGCAGCTGGCCGCGATGCTCCTGGCGGGTGTGGCGATCGCAGTCCTCGGCGCCCTGCTCCCAGCCCGGTCGGCGGCCCGGATGACCATCGCCTCGGCGCTGCATACCGAGTAGATCACCCGTCAGCACCAGCCTCTGGAACCAGCCCAAGCCGGCCGGCAGCGTCAGCCGTCGGCCGGCTGGCTCTACGGATACGCCCGTGTGCTGCTGACCGTCGCGGGCGACGGCTCCGCCGCCACCCTCACCCTGCACGGCGGCGGATGGGAGGTACGCCAAGGCGGCCCCCTCAAGCTGTGGGACCGCATCGAGACGACCCTGACGCCTACGACACCTCCGGCTGGCCGGAGACGTTCTGGCTGCATGCTTACGACGGCGGGCAGCACCTGCGTCACCCGCAGATGCCCGGCCTACCACTGCCCAGACCCTGAAGAGGACCGCAGACCCCAGGCGTCCCGGACGGGGAGAGCGACGGCCCCGCCCGGGGTGCCTGGCAACGCGGTGACCTGCGCGGTTTCATCGATCAGCTCGCACGGGCTCCTGCTCAGGCGGCCATCCTCAGCCGCCCCATGGCCTCCTGCTCGGGCGGCTCCATGTCCAGGTGCCAAGTCCCGAAGCGGCGGATCTTGCTGGTGATGTATGGCGTGACGGTCGCCAGGTCGACGGGGTCGACCTCCCAGCCCTCGTCGACGAGGTCGTTGACCACCTTCGTGATGTCCTGGGCAGTGTGGAAGATCAGGCAGTTCGCGAGCAGCTCGTTGAACTTGATGATCTTCTCCTGGTGCACGGGGTCGTTGTCCTGGAGGACGTCGGAGGCGAACATCAGCCAGTTGCTGAACTTGTGGAACGCCTCGACCTTGTTCGTCATCGCCTGGATCGACTCCCGTAGCCCCGGCTCCGACAAGAACCGCAGGAGCACGATGGTGCGAATCACGCGGCCGAGTTCTCGGTACGCCTGGTAGATGCGGTTGCGGCGGGACTCGTTGCCCAGACGTCGCAGCAGCACGGCCGAGGAGAGCTTCCCCTCCCGGATGGACAGCACCACGCGCATGAGATCTTCGAAATGGTTCTCGATCAGCCGCCAGTTGATGACGTCCTTCTCCGGATCGCCGAACAGCGGGTCGATGTGCTGGTACTTCACCATGGAGCTGACCCGGTAGAAGGTCAGGTCCTTCCAGTTGCGGATGCGCGGCAGCAGCTGAACACCGAGCATGTGCGCGAGCCCGAAGACGGGCAGCGACTGGCCTTGCGTATCACCGTGCACGATGTCGACGGTCACCTCGGACTCGTTCTTCAGCAGCCCCTCGAACAGATACACCGCCTCCCATACCCCGCACGGGATGAAGTGGCTGAACAGCGCGATGTAGGTATCGGAGACATGCCGTAGCGAGAGCCCGCCAAATCCCCCGTACCGGATGTGGGACTCGGCGAGGAGATTGTTCTCCCAGGTGTCGTACTGGGAGCCGTCGATGCCGGCCTTGCCGACGTCGCCCCACACGTGCGCCACATCCAGCTGGATGAACATGTCGATCACGTCCGCCGACGCCATGTTCAGCTTCTCCGCGGTGATGTGCTGGTTGCCCGCCAGCGACAGCTCGTGCACCGATACCTTCTGCCGCATGTGCCGCGCCACCTGCGCTGGCCCCGCGTTCGTGCCATAGCAGAAGACCGTCAAGACGTAGCGGGCAAGCTTGTCGCGGATCTTCGGATCGGACCCGGAGGCCGGACCGAAATGCCGCCACCACTGGATCCAGTACGCGGTACGGGCCAGAACATCCAAGAGGCTCCACTCCGGCAGCCTTTTCAGGATCTCCGCCTCCAGGTCCTGCGCGGACTTCCGGCGGTCCTTGCCCTTGCGCGGCGTGAGCACGATCTTCCCCGACGCGGCGTCGATGGTCAGGTCCGCGTTGTCCGGATACCCGGCATCCACCTTCGCCGCCACCGCAGTCAGCTGCTGCTTCAGCGCCACCGTGAACGCGGCGGCGGTGGCGGGCAGCCCGGCCTGCTCGCAGTACCCGGCGACCAAGGGCCGGCACGCCTCCCACGAGAGCAGCTGGTCGTGCAGGTTGGCGTACGACTCCGAGCCGATCACCGCCACGTCACCGGTCCGCAGCTCCTGGACCAGGAAGGAGAGGGTGCACACCTCAAAGTGCCGCCGGTTAATCAGCTTCGGGCGGCGCTTGTCGAACAGGATGCGCTGCCACATCTGCGAGGCGAACCCGGCCGTGACGGTCCTCGTCTTCTCGACCCCGTCCTCATCGGTGACGGTGTACGTGACGGGCACCCACTCGCTGCCACGGTGGCGCATGGCCTGACAGAACTCCACCGCCCTGAGCGCCTCGTCGTCGGTGGAGGTGGCCACCATCTCCAAGACCTCGGTCAGATCCAGCAGGACCTTGCGATGACCGCGGAAGTGGCGCCGCATCAGCGGCGCGTAGTTGTCGCCGTGGTGGGCGGAGACCAGCTCATGATCCTCGGACAGTTTGGCCAGACCGCCGGCCTTCTCCAGCCGCCCCAGCACCGCCTCACCGCACTCGGCATGCACCTGGTTCCGCTTGCGGGTACTCGTGGGCAGGGTGACAGACTCGCCGTCGAAGCCGACCGCGTCCTTGGCCGCCTCCAGCACCTCGCCGAGCACGGCGAGCAGCCGCTCGGACTCCGCCCGGTGCCGCTCACGGATCTTCTCCAGGTCCTCCTTGGCCTTCTTCGTGACCGACGCCATGCGCTTGCACAGCATCGTCACCAGCTCATCGCGGGCCCGCACCTTCGCCATGTGCAGCAGACTCGCCAGCAACGCGAGCCGCTTCACCACGCCGACCTTGGACATCTCGGCGGCGTCCAGCACCTTCGCCTGCCCGGCGAAGTGCTCCACCTTCCCCGGCGGCACCCCATCGAGCCACTTCACGGTCGAGCCCAGCAGCTCCAGAGAGTCCAGATACGTCAGGTGCTCCCGCAAATGGGAGACCGTCGGCGCCTTCGCCGGCCGCTTCAGCTCGTCAAACTTGCTGCGCGAGCCCGCCACCACCCGTAGCAGCGCCAACAGCCGGGCCTGCTCAACCTCGTCCATGCGCGATACGACCCGCGCGAAGAAATCCTCGTTCACCTTGGTCCGGATCGCCGCAGCCATCTCATCCAGCGTGGTGTAGCCGGGCAGCTCCAGCCTGGCCTTGACCAGCTTCTCCAGCGCCACGTTGATCAGGTCCGCCGGGTTGTCCTTGGTCTGCACGGCCTCGTAGTTCGCCGCGGCGGCGACCTCGCGGGCCTTCTCCTGGTCGTAGACGACACCGAGCCGCTCACGCACGACCGTACGGTGATGCCGCAGCGTACGGGCGGAGTCATGCGTGGGCGCCACCTCCTCGCCCAGTCCCAGCAGACCGCGCACATGCCCGACCACCAGCTCCGGCACCTCGGCCAAGTCCGGGAAATAGCCCAACTTCTGGTAGCTCTTCAGCAACACCACCAGCGCCAGCACATGCTCCGCCGACCGCGCCTTCCCCCGCGCCCACGCCACCTCGGACGGCCCCGGGGTAAACGACTCATGCAACTCGCGAGAGGAGACCGTGCGCTTGAACCGCGGGTACGCGGTACGTTCCACCGAAGCCATGCACCGCATGATCCCGCCGGCCACCCAGACGGAGCACACGTCTCCCCTGCCCTACGGCCGGTGGAATCCCACACCACCTGGGCAGACATTGGGACGGCCGCCTCTGCGGTGTTCACCCGGACGGAGCACGCCTCACCTGCCTATTGCCTGTTTCAGGCATATTCCGGCTGGCCTCCTTGACGCCTGCGAACGCTACCTGACCGGGCATCTCGACCAGCTTCACTACGACACCGCGCTCAACAACGGGTGGCCGATCGCCACCGGCGCGGTGGAGGGTGCCTGCCGCCACCTGATCGCCGACCGCCTCGACATCACCGGCGCCCGCTGGGGCCTTCCCGGAGCCGAAGCCGTCCTGCGACTGCGTGCCGTCGTCTCCAACGGCGACCTCGAACCCTACTGGCGATACCACGCCACCCGCGAGCACGAACGCCTCTACCCCACCCCCGACCAGCGAAGAACTTACGCCCTCACCTCTTGATCGCGGCCGTCGCTCCGAACAAACCGCACACAATCCCTTTGAGACGATCGGACAGCATCTCTAAGGTGCGGACGTGACCATCGAGCTGCCCTTTCGTCCCCTCCCCATCGACCAGCAAGACGTTCGCTACGCCTACGGGCCCGATTCGGATATACAGCCGGGCGTCCCCGCCGGCTCGACCGTGGAGTTCGACTGGTGCGAGAGCACGATCTACCCCGGCACCACGAGGCGGTACTGGGTTCACGTGCCCGCGCAATACGACCCCTCCGAACCCGCGTCGCTGATGGTGTTCCAGGACGGATGGTGGTACCTGGACCCGGACGGGCAGGTCCGCGGCGCCATCGTGTTGGACAACCTCATCCACCGCGGCGAGATCCCGGTCACCATCGGCGTCTTCGTCGACCCCGGCGTCCTCAAGAACGCCGAACAACCGAAGAACCGCAACACCGAGTACGACGCGTTCGACGACCGCTACGTCACCTTTCTCCTGACTGAGATCATCCCCCAAGTCACACGGCGCTACTCGATCGCCGAGGACGCCGACCAATGGGGCATCTGCGGTGGCAGCAGCGGCGGCAACTGCGCCTTCACGGCTGCGTGGATGCGCCCGGACAAGTTCCGGCGAGTCATCAGCTACCTCTCCAGCTTCACGCAGATGCCGAACGGAAACCCGTACCCTGCCCTGATCCCCAACGCCCCCCGCAAACCGCTGCGCATCTTCATGCAAGCAGGCCACCGCGACCTCAACTGGAACGGGCCCGAAAGGAACTGGCTCGCCAGCAATCTGCGTGTGGCAGCCGCTCTCGCGGAAGCGGGCTACGACTTCCGTCTCGTCCTCGGCGACGGTGGCCACAGCCCCAACCACGGCGGAGTCCTACTCCCCGATGCGCTCCGCTGGCTATGGCGCTCAGCCACGACCTGACGAAACCTGCCCGAACGATCACTCCATCCGAGCTGCACCCATCGCCCTTCGGCGGGTTGGTCGGTGTCCACGCCTCGGCCTCGGCGCGCTGGCCCTCGTATCTCTCCAGGCTGCTGTGGCCCTTGCATGTCGGGCACCGGGACTCGATGCCCTCGCGTGCGCAACGGGCTTCGATCACTACGTGTGCGTTGATCCCGTCGTGGCCGAAGCCGGTGAGAGACCACTCGTTGATCTGCTCCGCGGTCGGCCTCACAGGCGGGTCGATCTTCTGCCAGCCCTTTTCACGGCTCCAGGTATGGGTGAATTCGTGGAGCCGCTCGGCCGCGATCAGAGCGTTGATGTCGTCCTGGCTCAGATGGTGGGACCACTGCTCGTTGAAAAGGTCGGCGAGACGCTGCGCCTCACGGACAGTGGCGGCCTCGCTGTTGCCGTAGAACTCTGGTGCGGATCGAATGTGCCGCTCGGCAACGGCTCGGACGGCAGGGGTCTCGTGCCGCCAGGGCTCGGAGCCGGTGCTGACTGGGTCGAACGGCAGCTTGCCGTACCAGAGGTCGTACAGGTTCTGAGCTTGCTGCGAGTAGCCGATCGTACAGTCAGGGCACTGTTCCTCGCCCAAGTGGTCTGGCGTTAGGGAGCCTTCCCAGACCTTGTTCAAAGGCCAGTTGAAGTCGAGCGGCACTCGGCGTACTTCGCGTCCCATGGAATCTGTCCTCACGTCTAGACGGCTGCGGGGCTTGTGCAGCCGGGTTGGCTCGGACAGTTGCGTGGGGCGGATCAAGCCGGGCAACTACGTTCAGCCGGGCCGGGTACGGACCGGTAGCCGTTCTGGAAGCTGGCCAAGGCAGGGTGAGGGCGCGAGCAGTGAGACAGGTCAGGCCCGCCCGCGCCGGAGTGCGGCGAGGGTGGGCGGTCCGCCGGGGCAGCGACGGGGTTGTCCGGGACCCGCCCCGTTCACGAACTGGGGCGGGTCACTGGGATGCGGGTCGGGCGAGGGCGGTGGACCGGCGCGTCGCCGGGGAGCCGGCTCGGTCAGTCGAGGGCGTCGTACAGCTCTTGGGCGGTGTGAGCGGCCGCGTCGCGGTGCTCGTCGCAGGTGGGGACAGTGACGCCTCGGTGGGACACCATCCGGACGGCGGGGTACGGCTGGGGATGTACGCGAGAGAAGCAGGACAGGGATGTGGACGTCAGCTCGTATGTGAGGGTGGGGCCGAGGTCCTCGTGGGCTCGGCGCAGCGCCCAAGGGGTGGCTGGGGGCGCGATTTCGATGGCGGCGGGGAGGGGAGTTTGGCCGCTGCCGGATCGAGCGCGGTCGGCGGCGATGGCGTCGGCGAGGCGAGCGTGCTGCCAGTGCAGGCGGAACACGTCTTCCAGCACGAGCGTGGTGGTCGCCTGATCGGTGACGAATCGGAGAGCGCCGTGAAGGCCGTGGATCCGACCGAACAGTTCTGCCTCGCGGACGATTGCCTTGGTGGAGCGGGGAAGCAGTGAGAGGGGCAGGTAGACCTCGCTCTCCGGGGTGCCGTGCGGGTACAGGACGGCCGTGACGTACTGGCCGAGGGTGTGAGGGATGCCGATGTTGGGGTGTGCGAGGGCGACGGCTTCGGCCGCCTGAAGTGAGAGCCAGGCGTCTGCCGGAAAGTGAAGGCCGCCGTTGTCGATGGTGGCAGGCTCCGTTTCCAGGGCATGCGCGGCCGCGTCGAGGAGATCGGCGATCTTCCGCAGCGCGGTGCGGCCGGCGTCGTCCAGGACAGGTGTCGTCTTGGTAGCGCGGGTGCGGGCGATGGTGGCGATGGCGCGGGCTCGGTGAGCGGTGGCCAGGGCGGCGGGCGGAATGGTCACTGAAGTCTCCGTCTCGCGGCGCCCGCGCGGGCGCCGCTGGGTGGTGGGTACCGGGAAGCCGTACGGGTGGCGGGAGGCGGGTGTCAGCCGAGAGGGTCGGCAGCGCGGGGGCAGAGCCGGAGCGCTGTCGGGCGCGGGCGACGCGGCGGTGGTGATCGCCCCGCCCTCCGTGGGGCGGCGGTCCGTACCGTGCCGCGGCGGCTGCCAAGGCAGGCAAGCGGAAGGACGTACGGACGCGGGCGAGGCATGAGCGGCGCAGGCAGGGACCGGCTCCCGGCGCAGCAATGCCGGGCACCGAAGCGGGGTGGGGCGGTAGTGGCCGGGCCCGTGTCGGCAGCAGGCCCGACCCCGGGTGCGGGGGCGGGTTACCGCCGCGGGTCAGGTGCGTGCGGCGGACCGGGACGTCTTGCTCATGCGGCGGATGGTGGCGGTACGGGGCAGGAGAGGGTGATCGCCGGTCCTGCCGGGTGCCGGTGATCCGTACCGTGGAGCGGTAGTCGGCAAGATGGGCAAGGGGCCTGGCATGCCGGTGGCCCGCTCCCTGTTCGTTCGTATGGGGGCGGGCCACCGGGCGTGCGGGTCAGGCGCGGTCGACGGGCGGTGAGTCAGGTGCGCGCGGTTCTGTCACTCTGCGGTGACGCGTTGCCAGGGGTCGCGGTCATGGCGCTGGACGAGGTAGACGCCGGGCCACGCTGTGCTGCTGTCGGCCAGTTCGGCTTTCGCCCGCCGTAGTGATCCGTGGCCGAGCATGACGGGGGTGTGGCCGTTAGACGGGGCGCGTCGGTTCGTCCTGCCGTTTGGTGGAGTCGACGCGCAGCCCGACGGTCTCGCTGTCCGTCTCCTCGCCGTCGAGGAGGTAGCGCTCCTCGGCGTCTTGGGCGGAGTCGGCGCGCAGGGTAAAGGTGATCATCTCTGTGCGGAACACGGTGACCTCGTACGAGTCCATCGCGTCCCTGCCTGTGTCGTCGGCGCGCAGGGCGGGGTCTTCGTGGTGTTGGTGGTGGGTGATGGCCGGCTGGACGGGGAAGGGGCGCATGCTCAAAGTCCTTTGCGAACAAGTGAGGTTGTGGACGCTGACCTGCGAGGGCGGTGGGGCGACCCTGCCGCCGCGCGACGGCGGGAGTCGGGGCCGGGACCGTCGCACGGCGGTGCGCGGGACGGTCCCGGGGCGTTGAGCGGTCAGCGGCCGGGCTGGCTGATCAGGACACGGCCGTGGCGTCAGCGGACCTTGAAGCCGCCACGCGTCTTGGCGCGCTCCAGGTAGGTGATCCATTCGATCCAGTAGCTGGTGTGGTCGCCTTCGTCCCCGAGTTCGGTAGCGAGCAGGGTCTTGACCTCGTCTGCGTTGTGTGTCCGGTAGGCCGCCAGTGCTGCGTCGATTTCTTGCGGGGTCACGAGCCATCCGTCGTTCGAGCCGAGCTTGTGCACGGCGATTCCGGGAGCGGGTTCCGGATGCCAGGAGAGGTGGGCGTTGCGTTCCTTGACATAGACGGCAGCCGCCGCCTTGATGGGGAGCTCGTCCGTCGGCTCAGGGTTCGGCTCCTCCTCGGCGGCGTCGATGTCTGCCCAGGTCACGCCGTCCGGCAGGTCGGGAAAGTCGGGAGTCTGGTAGCCGGTGACGAGCATGCCCAGCATGCCCATGACAGTCCGGAAGGCGCCCATGCCGTGGATGCCGAGACGGAAGTACGACGTGTGTGCCGTCTGCAGGGCCTCGTACGCCTCGTCGACCTTCTGCTGGGCGGCCCGATAGCCCGGGTGCGACACTGCCAGGCGGTGCATTTCGCCGCCCGCCTCGATGACGGTCATGGCCAGCTCGGTGGAGCTGCCTTCCTGCTCCATCCGTGCCCTCGCGGCCTCCAAGCGCCGTTGGGCGGCCTGATACTCGGCCTGGGCACGAGGCAGTCCGTCACGGTCGCGCACTGCCGCCTCAAACGCCTCGCGCGCCTTCTGGAACGTGGCCTCCTCCTCATCAGTCATCGGGTCGTTGATGTACATGTCGTAACCCATGCGGGTCTCCTCGGGAACTCGATGTTGGCCGCGCGCGGTCGCAGATGCGGTGAGTGGTTGCGCGTGGCGGCAGCCCATAGGCCCAGGTCAGTGGCGGCGCGATGCCGGGACCGCCGGGCGGGGCTGGTGAGAGCGAGCCTGCCGAGGCTGCGAGTTAGCGCGGCAAGAGCGGTGGCCGCCGCTCTCCTGTTCGCACGACCGCGCCGTAACGGCGACCGGACACCGGGCCAGACGGGCCCAGGGACCGCGGGAGCGGAGCAGGCGTACGCCTGTTCCTCGCTGTGGCGTGGCGGGCGGCGTCATGGGGCGGTCGTGCGCGGACCGGGCGGGCATGCGCAGGCCCCGAACACCCACGTGAGAGCGGGATGTTCGGGGCCATGGGGGAATGCGGTCAGGCCGCCCGTCCACCGGCGCGATCAACGAAGGGCGCCGGGTCGGGCATACGGCCGGGTGCACCATCACGGACAGCCGGCCGGGGCGAAGTCGTGCCACGCGTCGTCGACGAGACAGGCCGTGCACTGTCCGGGGGTGACAGGGTCGTCGCCGTCCAGGTGCACGGTGCGGGGGTGGTCACACTCGGCGCAGCGGGCCTGCACGGTGCCCTCGTCGTGAGTGTCGGAAGGCTGTTGGGAGCGGGCTCCGATGGCGAACCCGTCCATCCACATCGAGGCGAGGAGGCCGTGCAGCTCATCGAGCTGCTGGGGGTTGAGGGTCTTCCGTAGAGTGCCGAAGCCCTCGACCATCAGCTGGGAACGGTGGCCTGCTGCTCCCAGGAGGGAAAAGCTGTCGTATCCGGCGATCTTTCCCTCGGGGTCCGGGGCGTTGCCGTTGGTCTGGTCGTGGGTGGAGATGAGGGCGATCAGACGCAGGCTGTCGCGGTGGGTCTGGGTCATGTCCGGACCGTGGACTGGCGCTCCGCAAGGGGGGCAAGCGTGTCGGCTCCGGACAGACAGCGGCCCTCGACCCGCGCAGTTGGCGGTGCCGGAGGCCAGGGTTCGAGGGCAGGGCGGGCGGCTATGGGCGGTCGTTGGCGAGGAGGGCGAGAAACGGCATCACCATGGAGCGGGCCACGGGCATGTCTGCGTCGCGCCAGGCGGTGGCGGCGTCGATGGCGTGCCAGAGTTCGTCGGTCATGGGGAGCGAGTCCGCGTTCTCGCAGTCGGGTACGCGACCGGGCGAGTGGGCTCCCTTGATGTCGACGTGGGAGCCGTCGGGGTGCAGGCAGACGATGTGTCCGATGCGGCAGGGGCAGTCGTCCCCTCCTTCGCCCCGGCACATGCGCTCCTGGCCGTAGCAGTCATCGGTCAGCAACCCGATCGTGGGCCATCCGGTCACGGCGCTGAGTGCGCGCGCGAAGGCGTGGCACTGGCCGTGTGTGAATGCCTCGCGGGCGGCGTCGTCGAGGCGCCCCGGAACAACTTCGAATTCACGGTGCCATTTGCCGATCACGGTCACTGGCCGACCGGTGGGGAGGCTGAACTCATCGGTGATGCGCTGCTCGTCGGTTGCCTCGGATACGAGAGGTTGGTGGCTGCTGCTGGTGACGGCCGGTTCGAGTTGGACGGACATGGGAGGGGTGCTCCTTCGGTGTCGGATGCCCAGGTGGGCGGTGGCACTGTTGGAGCGCGGCGGGTTAGCAGCACAACGGCCGTGTGGCGGCTGGGGCATCGGTGCCGAGCACGGGAGGACCCCCGTCACCGCGCGGGTGATGGGGGCCTGGGCGCAACCCCTATGGGCGGACGGCCGGGTGGTCGGGCACGACTCGGACCGTGCGCCGGGGGTCGATGTCGCGGCCCTTGGGTCCGTTGACGTGGGCGCGCACGGGGACGCGGACGGGTCTGCATTCGCCGCCCGCTTCGATGATGGCGCGGTGCTGGTGCGGGTTGGGGCAGCGGTTCTGGTACTTCTGCGAGACCTCCCAGCGGAGTGTGTCGTCCTTCCAGTTGGGCCCGATGGTGTCGGCGGTCGGCCGGGGCTGGCTGGTGGTCGGGGTGTGGGCGGGTTCATGGATGATGCGGATGTGGCGCTTGCGCGGCGCTCGGGCGGGGCGCTTGGCCTTGCGGCCTCGCCCGCGGGAGCGGGGTTTGGTGCCTTCGGTGGTGTGCTGGGGGACGCTGACGATGTCCTCGTCCGCCGGGTCCGGGTTGTCGGGGGCGACGGTGGGGCTACGCAGGTCCCAGAAGGCGAGCAGGAGGGCCAGGAGGGTTGCCGGTCCGGCTGCGCCGAACGGGTCAGGGTTGCTGTAGCCGTTGAGGAGGTTGCCGCGCAGGGTGGCCAGGCCGTTGGGGCAGTACGGGGTGCGGGGCAGTTTGGTGCTGGCCGCGAGCTTCGGTGGCAGGTGGGTGGGGATGAGACGGGTGGCGGTGATGGTCTCGAAGTCGACGATGAGGTCTTCTCCCGTCCCTGCCATGTGCCAGGCCAGGCCGTGGATGGGGTGGAGCCCGTCGAGGCGGATGGGGGTGGGGAAGTACACGAGTCCGTCGCGAGCGGGGGCTACGTCTTCGAGGTTGCCGACCGCGATGCTGTCGGATGTCAGGTGCGGGTGTTCGGCAATGCGCTGGCCCATGCTGTGGGGCGCTACCCATACGTCGCTGGTGCGGTAGGCGGCAGCGTTGTTGTCGCACAGGTCGAGGTAGTACATCGCGCCGTCGAGGTGAAGGTCGTGTGCGGTGACCGTGATGAACATGGTCCGCAGGAGGTCCATGCCGCATGGGATTCCGCGCAGTGGTTTGCCCCAGAAGTCCGCGAGTTGGGCGCGCATCCGTTCGGCGTGGTGGGCGCGGGCTTCAGCGGTGAGGGCCGGGGCGGATATCGGGGCGGGTCGTGCTGTGGGGGTGTGCGGCATCGGGGGGACTCCCGGGTCTGAAGGTTGAGGGGTTGGTTGGTCGGACCGTGGATCGGGGCGGGGCAAGTCGGGCAAGAGCGCGGCCCGGGGGTCGGGCGGAGGCTGGACGGACGGAAGCCCCCGGCGCCACGCTGGGAGCGGGAGCCGGGGGCTGGGGGGCGTTGGCGGGGAGGGCGGCGCGATGGTGGGGCGCCGGATGTTCGGTTACTCAGGCGGGGCCTCGTCGGCGGCCGGTGTGCGCAGGTCCGGGGTGCGGTGGCAACCAGAGCGCCCCGGCGGCGTGGGAGGCCGTGCCGGGGGCTGGTCGGTGTGTGTGGTGCCGGGGAGCCGCGCTGCCCCGGCCAGCGGGCGCGGTGCGGCGGCCGGGGCGGGTGGGTAGGCGGTGCTACTTGGATGCTCGACCGTGCCGGTCGGCGAGGTCGGTCACCCAGGCGACGAACGCGGCCGCGTCTGTGTCGAAGTCGCCGGTGGTGAACTCCCGGGCCTCGTCCTTGGTGTCGTCCGTGTAGAAGCCGCCGAGGCGGCCGTGGGCGCTTACCGGGTGGGTCATGGAGTTCTCGGCGCCGGTGTTGCTCTGGGTGTCCCAGGTGAGGTCGGATCCATCGGCGAAGTGGTAGGCGCCGTACGTCTGGTCCGTCAGCTTTCCGTCGGATTCGACTTCGCAGTCGATGCCTGCGGCGGCGAGCTGTGCCAGGACGGTGTGGAAGGCCGTGGGCTGGGTGGGCTGTGCCGTCATGGAGGTACTCCTTGGTGAAGAAGTGGGTTGCTGGACGGCACGGACCATGGGGGAAGCGGGAGTTACGCGCGCAACGCGGTTGGCTGGGGCCCAGGATCTGGCAGCGGCGCTTCCCGGGTCCGGCGTGACGGAAGTCAGGTGGCTGGTGGTCTGGTCGCGGACGGCTGCGTAGAAGACACCTTCGATCTTGTAGCGTGAATCGAACTTGTTGCCGAAGTGCTCTGCGTTGGTTTCAGCGCTTGGGTGCGCTGGTAGAACGTCCACCCCATGAGGATGCCTCTCGGTCAGAGCCGGTTCGGTCGACCGGCTGCCGGCGCAGCGTGGTGAGGCGAGGGGCAAGCGGCGCAACAGCATGCGAGAGGGAGAGTCTTCAGGCGAACTCTGGCTTGGTTCATTGCGCGACACCCTGGCGGAGTCATCGCTGGGGCCCTGCAATATCGGCATCAATCAATCCAAATGTTCGAAGGATATGCGGGGACCAGCGACTCCGGTTTCCGGGCCGAGGTTGAGAGCGAGCAGGCGATCACCCGCGGCGAGGTCTACATGGAAATGATCGACTCCCACCAGCACGCGGGACTGACCGGTCCGTCCGCCGAAGAGGCAGCCCGTCGGCTCACAGACTTCGGCGAGCGCGCGCAGTTCCAGGGCCAGGTCGCGCTGGACAGACACCGCCTCAAAAGGATCATGAAGCGTCACGACCCGGCGATCTATCCCGGCGAATACATCACCTGCGTCAACGATCCGGCCAAGGCCCTCTGCGAGAAAGCCCGCCGCGGCAACAGCGAAGGACTTCCCTCGCACGGCGGCTGTCTGCCGTTGGCCTGCCGCAACGTCGCACTGACCGCCGAGAACACCGCCGCCTGGCAACGCGAGATCGTCCGCATCGACGGGCGCATCGCGTCGCGGCCAACGCCGCCACCCCGCCTTCGCCAGCTCCTTGAGAGCCGACGGGCCGAGATCGTCGAGTTCCTGACGGCGAACGGGCAGGAGGCTGTTCCGGCATGACTCGCAACGTCCCCGACCTGCCCGAGGCCCTGGTCCGCAAGCACCTTCAGGAGGTGCTGGACACCTGCCGCGAGACCAACAAGCAGCCCAGTGTCCTCATGCTGGCCCGCCGCCTTGACCTGACCAACACCACCTTCCGCCGCCGTTACCCCGACATCGCCCAAGAAATCGCTGATCACCGGGCCACCCCCGCCGCTCCTCGCACTGGTCCGACCGCGCACGACAGACTCGTCGCCCGCAACGCGAAGCTCCGGCGGCGCAACCGCGAGCTGACCACTCAACTCGCCCTCGCTGCTGCCCAGATCCAGAACCTTGCCCTGCGCAACGAACGACTCAAAGAGGCACTGGAGGAGACGTCGAACGTCACGAGCATCAACAGCAGGGCCACACGTCGTTGAACAAGGAGCCACAAGATCCTGTGCTATGCCGCCGACCGCCATCGGGGCAGGGCAGAGGAGCGGTCAACGGTCAGTTCTCAACCATGTCCACAACCTGGCGTGGACCATCGCCCGGCAGCCCGGCGGCACCATCGCCGGAGCCATCCAGTACCGCCACCACTCCGTTCAAATGTTCGAAGGATACGCCGACACCTCGGCATCGGGGTTCCGGCATGAGGTGGAGGCCGAGCAGGCCATCGCCCGCGGAGAACAGCTGGGCGACATCATCCTCAACCCCGCCCCACAGCGTCTGACCGGCCCCGCCGCCGAAGAGGCCGAAGCCCGTCTCGCCTCCCTCGAAAACGAAGTCCACTTCGCTGGGAAGGTCATCACCGACCGCAAGCGCCTGGAGCGCTTCATGCTACGACACGACCCTCACATCCACCCCGGCCAGTTCGTCACCTGCGTCTACAACCCGGACCGGGCCCTGTGCCGACGAGAAGGCGACGGTCCGTCCCTGCCCGACTGCCAGCCGCTCAAGTGCCGCAACGTCGCACTGACCGCCGAGAACATCGACGCCTTCCTCGCTTGGCTCCGGCGGCTCGAACGCGCCCTCGCCAACGGTGTCATCCTCGCCCCCTACGTGCGCGACCGCATGGAACAGCGTCGCGCCGAACTCACCGAGTTCCTCGAAGCCAACAACATCCCGACCGGCATGAACACGACGACCAAGGAGACCGTGCAGTGACCCGGCCGACCCTCACCGACGACGAAGTACAGCTCGCCATGAACCTCGTGCTCCGCGAGGCCCATGAGACCGGCCGACGCGCCACCATCACGGCCGTAGAGCGTCGGCTGGACGTCAAGCACGCCACCTTCTACCGGAACTTCCCCCACCTCATCACCTGGTTCCAGGAACAGGTGGATGCCCAGCGCGACATCCCCAAGCCGGGACAGGAGACCAAGCGCAAAAACGCCCAGGAAGACACCATCGCCGACCTCCGTCGCGAGAACACCCAGCTCCGCCGTACCCTCGCCATCTACGCCGAGTCCCTGCGCCAGCTCACCCTCGACTACGAGGAAGTACGCAGCCAGGTCCAGCAGTCTGCCCACGTAACCGACCTCGCTGCCCACCGCAACCGTCGGCAGTGAATCCGGTTCAAGTCCAGCCGCGCGGAGGCCCGCCGAACGGGTGGACGGCGCCTCCGCGCTATCTAGATCAACGACAGATGGCCCGCGGCGCGCCTAGTACCCCGAAGAGGCGCCAGAGGGTGGAGGCATCCTCAAGCCGACTGATTTCCAATCCGATCAGCCGGACTCCAACCGTGCATCAGGATCTATCGGTGGCGCCGAGCCGAGCAGCTCACCGAACCGTTCACCGGCGTCGGGGGACAGCGTCCCGGCGTGGTCGATTCCGAGCCGCTGCGCGAGGTCGTGGACATTCAGGCGGACGGCTGCTTCCACAAGCTGGGCGTAGCAATCCGTCGTGTCGCGAGTGCGCCGCCAGGCGGTCGCCCCCAGCAACACCCCCACGATGCCCGCGGGCCACCATTCGAACGCCAGCAGTGCGTACAGCACTGCCCAGGCGCCGAGTTCGGTGGCACGGGCGATGGCGGTGCGTGTCGCGGTGATCTCGTTGCGCGCTTCATCACCAAGCATCAGCCACATGTGCGGCCAGAGTTGGGCCAGGTCCAGGCGAT
Organism: Streptomyces sp. NPDC004752; assembly: GCF_053601275.1. NCBI lineage: Bacteria > Bacillati > Actinomycetota > Actinomycetes > Kitasatosporales > Streptomycetaceae > Streptomyces > Streptomyces sp. NPDC004752. The sequence continues at coordinate 24,094 of NZ_JBSGBN010000074.1, forward strand.
GGTCACGCTGCAGCCGCACGGAAACAGAGTGCATTCGGTCACCGCTCCAAGTCGGACGGTCCGGGCGTTCCGCGGAGATCGCCGTCCTGGTGTGGAGCGCGGCTTGCCGCGGCCCCGGGTCGTGGGGACGGTTCAGTGCCTGTGCGCGCGCGGCCTCCTTCCACCGGACGCTGTAATCCCGGTGTGCCTCGTCCCACCGGTTCCGGCGACGATGGGTCCGGCGTCGCGCGAGGGCACGCGCTGGGCGCGGCCACGAGCGCCAGTCTGTTGCCAGTGCCACCCGTTCGATCACCGCTCCCAGGACGCGGGCCGACAGACCTGTCGCCACGGACGCCGCGAGGACGGCCGCGAGCAGTATGACCTGGCCGCCCGCTGTGGTGACCGCCGGATCATGGGCCCAGGCGGTGATGTGCCGGATCAGGAGCGGGACATCCAGTGCGTGGGAGTAACCGAGGGCTCGTCCGGCCGTGAACACCATGAGATACAGGGCCCCGGGCAGTGCCAGCAGGCTCACCCACTTGTCGGCGAGGTTCTTGCTGAGTTCGGTGCCGAACCCGCCGAGAAAATCCGTCACGTCGTGAGTGTCGTGCGCCGGAGGGGAGTGCCCGTCACATGGCAGACGGGCGTACTTTCCGGCCCCGGCCAGGCGTAACGGGCGCACGGATGATCGGCGCGAGGACAGAGCAGGACCGGTTCGCCGGGCAGTCCGGCATCGATCCCGGCCAAGGTCACCATCGACGCGTCACGGACGCGCCCGAAGACGCCCATGGCGTCCTGTGCCCGCCGCAGCGCGCGGTGAACGGTTTCGAGCAGGTCGGCGGGATCCGTGCCGTCGTGCAGGGCGGTGAGCAGTTCGTCGAGTTGCCGCAGGTCGTCTGCCGGGCCGCGTTCCAGTGTGGCGCGGATCTGTTCGACGTTCTCGCAGACGCGTGCAATGCCGTCGGCGATCTGTTCCGCCGTCCGCCTACCTCCGCGTGCCACTGGCCTTCTCCCGGATTGTCGCCGTCAGCGGGCCCGAGCGCTGTGGGTCGCCGCCATCGTACGCTGAGACACCGTGCCACGAGGAGGGCTTGATGGGACGCGATGAACTGCTGGGGTTGCTGGGGGAGTTCGTGCAGCGGATCCGAGCGACCGGCGATCCGTCACCGGCATGGTCCCCCGGTGTGATCGCGATGGCAGACAGCCTGGCAAGAAGCCTCGATGAGGAAGAGCACCCGGACATCCCAGCCAGGCATGTGTTGGGCTGGCTGAAGTGGTATCAGGCCGAAGCCGCGCCGCACGGACGGCGTCAGGCCTTGGTCGACGAGGCCTTGGACCTGCTGGCCGCGGCCTCGATCGCCATCGGCTGGGTGGACTTCCCCGAACTGCTGCTTCCCACGGTGGCCGACGAGGCCGCGTTGCGACTTCCCGCGATGCTGAACCATGCGATGCTCGGCCCGGATACACGTCTGCTCTCGGATCTGGTCGATCAATGGATCCATGTGGTGAACGCCACCCCGCAAGGGCATCCAGAGCGGGCGCAGCGGCTGGCGATAGTCTGCGGTGTGCTGGCTACCCGCTCCCAGCGCACCGATGCGCTGGCGGATCTGGACCAGGCGCTGGCCGCCGGCCGCGGCGCCGTGCAACTCGGCGCGGACGACCAGGACCTGGGGATGTATCTCTCGAACCTGGGGGCCGCTCTCAAGCTGAGGTACGAGCGCACTCACGATGCGGCGGATCTGGACGAAGCCATCGCCGTCGCACGCCAAGCCGTCGCTGTTGCGGCAGGTCACAGCGGGGTGGCCGCCGCGGCGACAAACCTCAGCGGAGTGCTGAGTCTGCGCTTCCGGCGTGAGAGCAGGCCGGAGGACGCGGCGGAGGCGGCACGAGCGTCCCGGCAAGCCGTCGCAGCAGCCGACCCGCACGACCCGAGACTGGCCGCGATCCTGCACAACCTGGCCAGGTCGCTGCATGACAGCTTCGAACTCACCCGCTCGCCGGAGGATCTCGACGAGGCGCTGGGCGTCGCGCGTCAGGCTGTACTGGCTGGCGAAGGACAGGCCGATGAAGCCATGTGCCTGTCGAACCTCGCAGACGTGCTGCGCGACACGTTCGAACTGACTGCGTCAGAAGCCGATCTGGACGAGGCCATCGTGGTCTCGCGCCGCCTTGTCGACATCAGGCCCGCGGAGCACGACTCCCGCGTCCACGATTTCTTACGCCTCGCCGAATTCCTATCCGCGCGGTTCGCCCGCACCGGCGATACGGCAGACATCGATGACGTGGTCGCGCTCAACCGGCAGGCCGTCCACGCCGTTCCCGGCAGCGCGCCGCTGCTCACCAGCCTGAGTACCGCGCTGCGGGTCCGCCACGAGGCGTCCGGGACAACGGCGGACCTCATCGAAGCCACCGCTCTTGCCCGTCGCGCCGTCGCGATCTCGGCAGTGGCGGACCAGGCCCACCTCTCCGCCCTGCTCCAGCTCGATCACGCGCTGTGGGCGGGTTTTCAACTCTCCGGTGCGTCCGAGGACCTGGACGAGGTGATCGTCATCCGGCGGTCGATCACCGAGGCGACCGCGGCCGACAGCGCGGACCTGTCCGAGCGCCTCTCCCGGCTGGCTCAGGCCCTGTTCCACCGCTTCCAAGTCCGCGGGACGCCGGCGGACCTGGACGACGCCATCTCTGTCCTACGCGACGCCCTGGCAGCCGCGGCGACCGACGCCGAGCGCATGTCCTGCCAGTCGGATCTCAGCTGCGCACTGCAGCGCCGCTACGATCACTCCAGCGCGCGATCCGACCTGGACGAGGCGTCGGACATCGCCCGAACCTTCACCGCCGTCGCACAGCCCGAACCCGCGCCGGGACTGCTGATCAGCATGGCGGTCGTGCTGGACGCTCGCGCGCGACGGGTCGGCAGTCTGGACGACCTGGATGCGGCGATCGCCCTCGTCCGGCGTGCCGCTGCCGCGACGACCTCGGAATCCCGGCCACGGGCGAGCCGGCCTCGTGGCAGTTTCCAGCTACGCGCCACGGACATCTGGACGGACCCGTGGGACGATGACGAGCCGGGTCGGACCGAGGTGCGGCGCCTGCTCGGGGCCTATCTGACACGACGGTTCGAATGGACCTACGTGCAGGCCGACGTGGACGCCATAGTGGCCTCGCGGCGGGAAGCGGCCGCGACTACGAGCGCCGACGGTACGGAGCACGCCAGGAAGCTGGCTTCGCTCAGCTACGCGCTCCAACTCCGTTACCACCGGACCGGCAACCGGGCGGACCTCGACGAAGCCGTGACAACGTGTCGGCAGGCCCTTGCGCTGGATCCGGAGAACGCCGTCTATCTGGGGTACCTGAGCTCCGCCATGCAAGACCGGTTCCTGGCGGACCGGAACGAGGCTGATCTCGAGGAAGCCATCGAGCTGGGCCGCCGCGCGACACAGATCGCGTCGGACAGCGACAGACGGGCAGAAGCGTTCGGCAACCTCTGCCAAGTGCTGGAGACCCGCTTCAAGCTGCACCCGTACACGACAGACATCGACGAGGCCGTGGATGCCGCGCGTCAAGCCCTCCAGGCCGACGACGATGCCCTTTCCCGGCCGAAGTGGCTGCTGGTTCTCGGGGAAGTACTGGTGACCCGGATCACCCACCGTCGCGGAAGTGATGCCGACGGCGAGACCGGCCGCGAAGAGGATCGCGCAGAGGCGCTTCGCGTCCTGTCGGAGCTGGTCCGCTCCCCTGCCGCGGCGCCACGGCTACGCGTTCACGGGGCGAAGGCCGGCGCATGGTTGGCCGCGGCAGCTCCTGCAACACCGGGACCGGAGGATCTGGCGCTCGCCTCCGACCTCCTGGAAACCGCAGTCCACCTGCTGCCTGAGGTGGCGCCGCGCCGGATGCGCCGCGCCGAGCAGCAGGGTGCCATCGAGTCGGCCACAGGACTCGCCGACGATGCCGCGGCTCTGTCCCTGGCCGAGCCGACCAGGCCGCCGAGCGAGCGCGCGCGCCGCGCCCTGTCACTGCTGGAAGCGGGCCGCGCTGTGCTGCTCGGCCAACTCCTCGACACCCGTGGGGACCTGACCGGGCTCCAGGAGGCCCACCCTCAGCTGGCAGCACGCTTCACAGCTCTGATCGACGTTCTGGACCGGGACGCGGACCCGGCACTGCCCGGCGACAGCGACCGCATCGGGGCAGCCACGGAGCTGGCAGCGACGCTTCGCGAGATCCGGTGCCTGGACGGCTTCGCCACCTTCTCCCTGCCTCCCACGGCCGACGAACTTCTCGCCGTCGCCGACCAGGGCCCGATCGTCAGCTTCAACGTCGCGTACCGCGCCGACGCCCTTCTGCTCACACGGGAGGGCATCACCTCGCTGCACCTGCCCGCCGTCACCGCGAGCACGGTGATCGACCAGGTCAACGCCTTCCACGTCGCGCTGCGCGAAGCCCAGGACCCGGCCGGAGACCGCGTCGCGGCGCAGTACACCATCACCACGGTCCTGAAGTGGCTCTGGGACAACATCACCGGCCCGGTCCTCGATGCGCTCGGCCACCACGGCCCCCCGGCCGACGGCACACCGTGGCCCCGACTGTGGTGGGCGCCTGGCGGATTCCTCAGCCTGCTACCGCTGCACGCCGCCGGCCACCACGACGATCCCACGAGCGGCCGGACGGTCATGGACCGCGTCGTGTCCTCCTACACGCCCACCATCCGGACGCTGCGTCACGCGCGACGGCGACAGACGGCGGCCGGCACCTGCGCGCACACTTCGCTGATCGTCGCCATGCCTACCACCCCGGGCCTGCCGGACCTACGGAACGTCCCGGACGAGACCGAGTTGCTGGCGGACATCCTGCCCGCCCCCCTCGTCCTGACCGAGCCGGACCGTGACCGGGTCCTCGCGGACCTCCCCGGCCGCGCCGTCGCGCACTTCGCCTGCCACGGCAGCTACGACATCGATGACCCGGCGGCCAGCCGGCTCCTGTTGCACGACCACGAACAGAACCCGCTGACCGTCGCCGATCTCAACGCCATCAACCTCGACGGCGCACAGCTCGCCTATCTCTCCGCCTGCCACACCGCCCTCAACCCGGCCGAGCGCCTACTGGGCGAGGGCATGCACCTGGCCGGGGGACTGCAGGCAGCAGGCTTCCCACAGGTCGTCGGGACGCTGTGGGAAGTGGACGACGAGATTGCCGTCGAGATCACCGACGACTTCTACACGGGGCTTCGCGACACACGCACCGGGAAGCTCGACCTCGGCCGTGCGGCGCGTTCCCTGCATCGGGCCGTCCGCTCGCAGCGGGACAACTACCCCGGCACTCCGTCCTTGTGGGCATCGCACCTGCACTTCGGCGCCTGACCACGCTCAGGCCTCACCCAGGATGATCCGACGCAGCTCCGGCAGGTACCGGATCACCGGATCACCCTGGAACGACAGCGGGCCGGATCGCAGGACCGTCGCCCCGAACCCGGGACTGTCGGGCCGCGGTCCGTGCACGCCGACGGGGGTTCCGTCGCCGTTGACATCGGGTGATGTGGCGTAGACCGGGCCTTTGTAGCGCAGAGCGCCCACCGTCTCGACACCGACCGCCGCGCATCCGAGAAACACCAGCGCAGCGGCGTCCAGGTCGTGCTCCCGCGCCGCGAGACCCGCGACGAGCCCTCCGTAGCCGTGTGCGATCACGGTGACCCTCGCGGGAGCACGCCAACGTCCGTAGTGCTCCGCCGTAGCGGGCAGTCCGGCGAGGAACCTCGCGAGCCGCGGGGCACCGGTGGCGGCGGACGCCGCGTCCCGGGCCTCCTGGGGCGACCGAGGCGCCACGTAGTCGGCCCAGGTGATGACGGAAAGCGTGTCGTCGTCCGGTCCCGAAGCGAACTTGCGGAACAGCTCCTCCGCTCGCTTCAGCTGCCGGTCCATGGCCTGCGCCCCCATACTGACGCCGGGAACCATCACGACCACATGGCGCGCGTCGTCCGGGTCGTTCCGTGCGATGACCACCCGCCCCTCGTCGATGTCGAGATGCAGGAGCAGAATGCGGTTGCTGTCTGGCATGGACGGCAGTCTGAGCGGCCGGGCAATGCGATGGCAACCGTCTTGGGAAACAATGGACTTGAGCAATAACCCATGCCGCCGTAGATCCGACGCACACTTCCGCGTGGGGTGCCCAGCACTGGCAGTAGCCCCGCCATCGACCGCCAGGTGAGTGACCCCAAGATCAGTAAGGGTCAGCCGACTTCGCCAGCGGTCCGTACACGGCGGGGCAAGCAGCAGACCTGTCAAGGGTGGGGATAGTACCTGTCACACACGGTTACCGCGACGCGAGGCCGCTGTCTCTGGCGTAAGCGGACACATGCGTCCCTCCTGCGCAATGGACAACCCTCACACCCGACGTTGGACGTGTCCGAACCTGCATAAGCCAGATAGATCGTCACCGAATGCCCGATAGATACAAGTTCGCCCTTATTGGTGCGTCTTGGTACGGGGTCCGCGAAGGACACCACACCCCGCACGTCCGAGGTGAGCAGGGCGTCGAAGGTGCGGGCCAGGTTTCAGTGTTCCCCGGGCACTCGTCCAGCAGCACGAACCGCGAGCACTCCAGCGCGGCGACATTGGGCTCCAGGTCGGGCAGTACGCGCTCGAGAACGGCCTTGCTGACGGAGAGCCCGAACACGGCCACTCCGCTCAGTCGTGGTTCGCCGTCGGAGATGGTGAACAGGCCGAACGTCTTCTTGGCCGCCGGAGGAGCCGGAGTAGTGGTGCCGGAGTACGAACTCCTTGGCCGTGCGCACGGCGAGCGGCTCCACGATGTAGTGGCGCGGGTCAAATCCGCCGGCGCTGGTGTGCCGCCATGAGTGCCGTCGGTCCCGCCACCGCTGGCACCATGGCGTCGCGGTGGGGAACTCGCCGAGGTCGTTGGTCGGCAGGACGTCTTGGAGCTGGGGTGAAGACGGGCGGGCGAGAACGGGCTGCATGTTGGCAGAGCTGGGCACGGGCGTCTCCTTGGACGTGGTGCGTCTGGGTGGTGGCTCCGAAAGCCAGGCCGTCGGCGCGGGGATAGGGCGCCGAAGTTCGGGCGGAACCGGCCGGTGCGGTGGCGCTCTGGCGGCGTGATGCGGCCGGGATGGCGGGCGCCGGTCGAAGCGCTGTTGGCCGACCGGCACGTGGTGACCCAACGTCTGGACGGCGGCGCACCCGCGTGGAGCCGTCCCGGCCCGCAGAGGGCTGCGGGCCGGGGGTGCGGCCGGTGTGTCAGGTCTCGGGTTCATCGTGGTGGGGCAAGCGCCAGGTGCCCGCAGTGCCCAACTGGGCTACGTACTCGTCGGCGTCGGGCAGGTCGGCGATGGGTTGCACCTGCTCCCCCGGGGATGACAGCGCCGGGCATCACGTCGTGGACGGGGAGCCTTCGCGGACGGGGTCCGGGTCCAGGGCCCGGCCGGTGGTGTCGGCCGGCGGGTCGGTGAGGTACAGGCTGAGCCAGTCTCCGGCGGCGGGTGTCTGAAGGGCGGCGAGGTGGTGGAGGACCGCCCGCAGAGCGGGGGTGTCGTAGCGGGGTTCGTTGTGGGTGGCCCCGTCGCGGAAGCGGGCGGCGGCCTGGTGGGCGAGCCATGCGGGGGTGTTGCCGAAGTGCCCGGCGGGAAGCTCGACGGCGAGCGGGCAGGGCTGCATGTTGTAGCTCATGGTGCGTACCGCAAGGCGGGCAGTCTGGACGAGGAAGGGTGCGGTGGCCTCGCTCGGGAAGGGCAGCTCGTGGGCGGCTGCCCGGGCTGCGAAGGGAACGGTCTGGGTTTTGCCGGTGGTCTCGTGGCGTGCGTTGTCGTTGGCTTCGTACGCCGTGTTGCTGTTGCAGGACTGAGCCTGTCGGGTGGGCGGTGGGCCGGGAGTCTCCCGCCCGGCTGCACCGGGTTCTTTCAGGGCGCTCCGCCAGGCGGAATCACTCGCGTGGCACCTGCTCGGAACGGTCCACCAACGCGGTGACCCCCGGAGGCCGCGTGTGATGGCAGCGCCCGCGAGCGGCTGGGCAGACAAAAGGACGTCCCCGGAGCCGCCCAGAAGAGGGCGGTCCGGGAACGTCCTGTGCCGGTGAGGGTGGTGCGGTCAGTCCTGCTGGCGCATCGCCGATCCGTAGGTGCGCCGATCGAGGTACGTCAGCGCGTCCTTGGCCGCTCGCAGGAGGGAGCCGGTGAGAAGGCCGAGCTCGTCCAGTTTGCTCAGGGCCTCGGTCGGCTCAAGCCCGTCGAGCCAGGCGAGCAGGGAGCCGTCGCTTGCGTCGGCGTGTGCAGCGCGATCCTTCGCTTCCTCACACAGGGCGGCGAGGAGTGCATCGGCGAGCTGCTGCCCGGTTCCGAAGGGACTGGGGCGGTGCTCGGTGATCACGTCGCGGAGCCAGTCCGGCCAACTGCCCAGGTCATCGAGATCGGCCCGGCTGACGTATGCGTCCTCGCCGTCGTCGGCGGTGAGGCGGACCGCCTTCAGCGCGGTATCGGTGAAGCTGAGGGCGACCTGTGCGATGGCCCGCTGCTTGCCGAACATGTCGATGAAGTGCTGGTTGCTCGGCAGATCGACAGTGATCCTGCGCCGTTCACCCGAGACAACTGAGTTGATCATGAAGTAGGTGCTCCTGTCCGCTGGAATGGTTGCGCGGCCTACTCGCTGCTGCTCGGCGAACGTCACGCGGGAGGCAGTTAGCTGTGCAACTTCGTCGGCGAAGCCAGAGGATGCCGGTCAGGGCCAGCGCACGACGGCCGCCCCGGGAGGGAGCGCCGCAGCGTCAGCGCGCTCATGGCGACTGCGATCGGCACCGGTGCCTGAACATCCGTCGCGGTGCGGTGGGGCAAACGGTGAGGGGTGTTCCCCGCGGGGAACACCCCTCACCTCACTGCACCAATGCGCTCTCGATCGCTCAACTATGTTGCCGCATACGGCCGTTCATAGTCGGCGATAACCTTCCTCACGCGAGTGCCGAGGATGGCCTCCCCGGGTCCGGCGAGCCACTGCCCGGTCGTCAGGGCCGGCGTCTGGTGCAGGCTGACGATGAGTTCGGAGAGCGCGATGTGAGGGGACCCGTTGGCGTTGCACGCGCTCTCGAAGCCGCCAACCCCGGGCACGTACGCGACGTAGTGGCCGTCGGCCTCCTCGAAGTACGGGTCCTGCCAGAGCAGGAATGCGGTGTCCGGCGCGTCCTTTCGCAGACGAGCGGCCAGGTCGTCGGAGGCGCCCAGAGGGGCGTGGTGGCTGCCGTAGCTCTCCCCCAGCCGGAGGGAGGCCGGTGTGGTCCTGGCGCGTCCGGCGTGCATTCCCCAGTCCGTGGCGAGGCCGAAGGACTCGATGGCCCGGCGGACGGCGGGGTGCTCGTGTTCGGGAGAGTCGTAGATGGTGACTTGAAGGGGTGACTGCGAGGACATGGGGCTCCTGTCGTCGATCGGTGACGACGGGCGCATCGCGGAGCGGCGGCCCGGTGGAGCGCACTGTCGGAGGGCGCCCGCCAAGCGTCGCAACTCCTCCACCGGTCCCTGTTTTGACCAGTCCCGGTTGCGGAGTGGAGGGCAGGGGACGCCGGTTGGAACGGCGCCCGGGCCCGCACGAGAGTGTGCGGGCCCGGGCTGGAGACGGGTGGTGGGGCGGGTGGCTTCGCGGGAGGCCGGTGAGTCCCGGTGCCCGGAGCGGACGGTTGCTCTCAGCCCAGGATGTTCAGGAGGGAGTGAATGCGGTGGGCTGTCTCGGCGGCTCCGAGCCTCAGCGTGCCGGTGAGGACCTGCTGCGCCGTGGCGTCGGTGATGTCCCAGTCGTAGCCGTAGTCGGAGCTCAAGGGGTTGTGGAAGTGCATCACGTGGGAGTCCGGGAGGTCCACGACTACGTACTGTCCGGCTGAGTCACCTGTCTCCCGGTGGGGCGTTCCGCGGCTGCTCAACTCGGTGGTGGGTGGCGTCGGTCGGCCGGTGGTCGGTGGGCAACGGGGGCGTGAGGACCTTGAGGACCTCGACCAGGGCGGTGGCGGGAGGGTTTGCGCTGGTGGTGGGCGCGATGCGGGCGACGAACCGGTCGAAGAGACGTTGAGCGGTGTCCTTCGCTTCCTGCTTCGAGGGGAAGGCGCCGTGCTGTGGGATGCGTACGGGGAGTTGAGTTGTCAGGGAAAACCCTTCGCCTCGCATGATCGAGGGGCTGAGGCTGAACAGGGGGGCCGGGCCAGTTGCCGGAGAACTCCTGCTCGGTGTGGGGTGACTTGTCCTGCCAGGTGAGGGGGAATGTGCGCATGGGTGGTGTCCTCTGGAAGTTCGAGGTGTCGCGGCCTGTGGCGCTGAGTGACGGGCGGTGCGGGCGAGCACCACGCGGATGCTGGCTGGCCGAGAGGGGCGAGCCGGGCAGGCGGCCGGGAGCGGGAGTGATTGCTCGCGGCTCAGGCGCGGAAGACGGTGTCGCCCTGGACGGTGATGTGCATCGGGACGGTCTCGTCGGGATCGTCGTGACGGACGAGACGCTGGTCGACGGTGTCGAGGTCGGCGCTGACCCGGAGTTCGGCGGAGTCAGCGTCGAGGTAGACGAGGACGCCACCCAGCTCGAGCGCGGGAAGGGTGTCCTCTCCGTCGAAGCCGGCGGACTCGACCGGCCAGAAGCGGGCGGCACGGTGGAGCTCATGGCGCAAGGGCTGAGGGGCGGACGGCGTGCTGCGGCCGAACCAGTTGGTCATCGCCGTGCGGCCCTTGGTGATGCTCGTGGCAAGGCGGCGGGCGCGGGACATGACGGATTTCGCCAGCATGGAAGCTCTCCTACGGAACCTGGGGGCGGCGCAAAATCACCAGCCGACTGGGGCCCGCTGGGGCTCACTCAAGATCGGTGGGGCGCCTGGTTGCCAGACGGTAGGAAGCGGGTCGGTTAGTGCCGCAAGTGCCAACGAGGGCTTGGACGGACCATCGGGCCGTGGGGCTGGTAGAGGAATCAGCGCGGCACGCCTCAGGCCCCGCCCAATGGGCGGGGCCTGGGATGGTCGGTGGCCGGGCGCTGTGTCGCCCGGGTTGGGGGTGATGGGAGCTGGCGGTGTGCTCAGGTGACGGGGTCGTGGCTTCGGGGATCTCCGCGGTCTACTCTCTCGCCCACGACACGGTGTCAAGCAGGTGAGCGACTGACTGCTCCTCGAAGGGCCCGAGGGGAGGCTGCACCTTGCCTGCGCTGTGCAGTTTCAGCAGTTGCTCGCCCATCTGCGCGAGTTCCTCTGCCTGCCGTCCTGAGATGCGTACGTCCTGATCGACGAACCCCGTGATTGCCATGATCTGGGCAAGGGATTCTTGGCTGTATCCGGCTGGCAGTGTCAGTGATTCGGGCGCGACTCGATGGGCTGCACAGCGGGCGATGACGGAGGGCGGACAGGAAATGAACCCGCCGGCGTTCCGTGAAATGTATTCGTCTGCATCCACTCGGAAGGTGCCCCGGATCTCCGGGTCGACTGCTCCGCCCGGCATGAATCCGCTCATGTAGAGACCTGCCTCGTTTCCGTTTCGGCTGGGGTTGTTTGGTGTCCTGGCATGGTTCGTGCAGCCCGGGACGGGAGTGGGGCGGGCGCCTACGTGCGGCGTGGTGTCGACCACTCAACGTCGTCGAGGAGGGCGCCGATCCGGCCCACCAGGTATCGGTCGGCGATGGTGAGCCAACGGCGGGCATAGGGAGGCAAGTTGGCTGCTGGGTTGGCGTCCAGGCTCGTCTCGGCCCACTGGACGCGGTTGACGACGCGGCGGGCGTGGGCGTGTACGGCGTCGATGCGGTGGCGCCGGTCGAAGGGGATCGTGCCGCGCATCCAGTGCACGCGGCTGATGTCGTCGCACGCCAGGCGGCTGGCTCGGGCGAGAGGCGCGAGGTCGGGGGTGCCGCCTTCAGCATGTTCCCGGTGAGCGGCCGCGCATTCCAAGATCACTGTCGTGGCGCGGTAGACCAGCCGGTAGCGCCACTGAGGGCGGACGAAGGCGTGGTGGACGGGTTCCGGGAGCGACTCGCCCAGGCCGAGCTCGGCGAGCGCTGCCTTGAGCCGGTCGGATGTCTGTGGGTCAAGGTTCCGTACCGTCGTCTGGGCGCTGATGCGTGTGAAGAGCATGGCTCGGAGTCCTTGTCCGTCAGAGGCGGCCGGGATGTCAGGCGTTGAAGCCGAGCGACTTGGTGTACTCGTAGGCACCCCAGTCTGATCCGATCGCGTCGCGCAGCTCGTCGACCCATGCATTGTCGAGAGGTTTCTCATTGCCCTTCTCCCAGGCTCCGTCCGCCCAGGCTTCGATGATGCGGTCCCACTTCCTGATGTTGATCTTGCGCATCTGCTTGTCGCGGCGCCGGTGGCGGTCCTGGACGAAGGTGTCGTCGGCAGGGTGGATCTCGACGCGGGTGCCGCCGCCGGCATTGAGTCGCTGGAGGAGGTAGCGGGCCACGTTATGGCGGCGCATCCGCCGGTAGGTCCGGTCGATCAGGACGAGGTTGGCCAGCTTGGGGTGCTGGGTTCCGTCCAGCCATTTCGACAGGGTCTCGCGGCTGGGGTTGAGGCCCTCGCTGGCCATGAGGTTGCGGGCGTGCTCGGAGCGGGTCATGTAACGCAGTCGCGCCGTCAGGCCGCGGCGCGTGGTCACCGGGGAGGTGATGCCGCCCGCGAGATTGTCCAGGACGCGGGCGGCGGCGAGGCTGCTGAGCTCCCCCATCGCCCTGTAGTGGCCGAAGTCGATGTTCCTGTCGGGCACTTCTACGCCTCCGAGCCGATCGTGATCGTCCGCTGGTTCTTGGGCTTGATCTCTGTCACGCCTCGTCCTTCGGGGAAGAGGAGACGACGCCCTGTAGTGACGGCTGCACGCCAGTCGCCGATCACGTGGAGCTCGTCGGTGCCACTGACCCTAACGACGTGCAGCCCGGCGGCGTGCGCCTTGAACGCCTTCTCCCAGAGGTTGGAGAACGCCTGCGAGCGGATGATGTGCATCCAGTCGGGACGGTGCAGGTCACGGTTGTAGTTCGAGTCCCCCATGGTCGACACCAGCTTCGAGTACATGGCCTTCACGTACTCCTCGGCCACGATGTCGCCGTCGGCGATCGCCTCGGCCCGCACCTCGGTGAGGGCAGCACGCGCGTACTCCAGGAGGTGCTCCGTGCTGCCGCTCGTCCAGGACTCATGAATCTCCGGAGGAGCGCACAGCCGCCCGTACTTCTCGGAGGCCGCGCGGTTCAGCTGACGCAGAGTGGGTTCCCCGATCCACAACGGACCGTCTTCATCGCGCGCACCCAGCGGATTGGGAAGGTGCTCGTGCGTCCACTCCCCCGGTGTAACGAAGTGGAAGCCGGACCGCCGCAGCTGGATGGTGTCGATGTGGCCTTCACTGTGCGTGAGTTCGCCGAGCGGCAGATGAGTCTTGAGGGAACTGAGGTAGGCGCCGTTGACGTCGAGTTCGTCGACCGTGTGGGTACCGGGCGGCAGGCTGTCCCAGGCGCGGCTCCACTTGGGGCGGGCTTCCCAGATCTGGTCGGGCTTGTCCTTGGTCGGCTTCTTGAGGATGTCGGGAAGGGGCGGGAAGGCGACCACGTCGTAGCGGCCGCCGCGGCGGGTGAGGTCGAGGAGCTCCATCGCGTGGGGGATGGCCTTGCGGACAAGGAATGCCTCGGCCGCCTCCAGGTCACCGCCGTGCTGTTCGAGCGCGTCCTGGATGTTGCGGCGCAGGAAGGCGACACCGGCGTCCTTGGTGTCGCTGCGCTCCTGGCGGGGGCGGGAGGGACGCCCCTCGCGCGACGGACGCGGACGCCGGGATGCGTCGGGCTCGCGGGCCGGGGCGGGTTCGCTGTGGTGGGTCTCCTGGTTCCCTTGGGGCTCGGCCGGAGATTCCTGCGGCTGGGCGGCGCTTGCCGCTGCTGCGCACTCGTCGGCGGAGACGTGCTGGGGGAACCCTTCGAGGGCGGTGGTGGCCGGGAGCTGGCACAGCACGCAGGGTGCCGGGGCGGGCAGCTCGGTGACGTCGTCGGCCGGAGCAGGCGCGGGTTCGCTGCTCTGCGGCTCCGGCGACGCGGTTGAGGCCGGTGTGGTCGGCGCGTCGGTGGTGGCCGACGCCTCATTGCGGATGGCGATGAGCTGCGTCACCTTGCTTCCCCGGCTGCTGGCGTATGCCTCGCAGGCGTCTTCCGACCCAGCAAGGAGTGTGAGCGTCGGGATGCCGAAGTGCTGTGCGATGGCGTCGGCCTCGTCGAAGGTCCACGGCGAGCGGCCCGACTGGCGGCGGCTGACGGTGTAGTTGGGCAAGCCGATTCCGTCGGCCAGCTCGTTCTGCTCCTGGCCGGCGACCTTAAGCAGCGCCTCCACGGATCCTCGCAGGACCTCGAGAGTGCTCTTCGGTGTTTCCAGGTCGTTCGGCATGCTGCCACGCTACCGATCGAATTGCCCTCAGTGCAACTCGGTTGCAGTGAGGGCAATTCAGAGTCTCGATCGGGTGATCGCTGTGTGGGGGATGTGGCCGAGGCATGACGGGAAGGCTGCGGCTGCTGGGATGGGACCAACCGCAGAACACATCGGAAGGGAACGGTTCATGAGCAGGCCCGTGCTGCCCGAGCTCACCGTGCAGGTCGTCACGCCGACCGGGGCGCAGCGGCTACTGGCGCTGACGCGGGAGACCGGGTGCCGGCCTGATCCGGATGTGGACCACGCGCGCCGCCTCGCACACGACATGGCGTGCGGGGCCTGGGATGACGCGAACCCCGCTCCCCTCGCGCTGTGTTCGCATGGAGCGGTGATCAGGGGTCTGCACCGGCTTCACGCCGTGGTGATCAGCCAGGTACCCCGCGGCTTCCTCATCGCTCGGGGCGTCCCCCACCGGGTGCGCCACGTGCCGAGACCCAAGGCCCGGACCGCGGCGGACGCGGTGGGGGTGATCGGGGTGGCCTCGCACCGCAAGGAGGTCGCCGCGGCCGTGCACCACGCGAAGGACTGGCCGCTCTGCTCAGCTTCGCCCGACCCGGGGACCGGATCAATGTGCTCACCCTGGACCGGCTGGGCCGCAACATGCGCGAGACCCTGAACCTCGTGCACGACCTCACCGAGCGCGGCGTCTTCCTGCGCACGCTCGGCGACAATCTTGCCGTGGACACCAGTGAGCCGGGGCCCGGCACCGACATGGCCATCGCGCTGCTGGCGATGTTCGCGCAGATGGAACGGATCTACATGCTGGAGCGCGCCGCCGGCGCCCGCGCCGCCAAAGAAGCCCGCGGACTACCGACCGGCCGCCCCGCGAAGCTCAACGCCACCACCCGAGCCGGAGCCGCCCAGAGGATCAAGGACGGCGCAATCCCCGAACAGGTCGCTGCCGAACTCGGCGTCAGCCGCTCCACGCTGTACCGGGAACTACGCAAGCACCGCGAAGCCGCTGCCGGGCCCGTCGGATAGGAAGGCTGACCAGCACCTCACGCCTATCCCTGCTGGTCAGGGAGATCCGTTGTTTTCGCGGCCGTTTCTACGGCGACCCGAAGGCGCCGCAGCAGTCGCGCCCCTTGTAGCTCACATCAGTTCCGGCCGACCGGGATTCGGCTCGGCGGTGCCGGGCGCCGGCTCCGGGCAGAGTGGCCGTTCCGGTACCTCGACCGGCAGCCCCGAGCGTTGCTCTTTGGACAGTTCGCGGTAGCCGATGACGGCGCAGAGGGCGTTGCGCCACACGTCGGGGTCCAGGCGGAGCGGGGCACTGCGGCCGTAGCCGTCGGTGTACAGCAGGGTCCGGCCGTCGCCCGAGACGGCCCGGAAGGTGTACGGCTTGTATGACGGGGGCGACGGGCCGAGGTCGTAGACGTCCTCCTCCCTGGTTGGGTCCCCGAGCCGGTAGAGATGGATCAGGCCATGGCTGGCCAGCAGGAACGTGTTCTCGGTGGGGAAGCCGGGAGCGAACTGCCCGGTGTCGTCTCCCAGTCCCACGGGCCCCATCACCCTGCCCAGCGGTTCCCGGCGCCACAGTTCCACCGCACCACCCCTGCGCAGCAGCGCGAAGTACCGGCCGTCCGAGGAGAACCTCACGGTGTTGGTGTCCGTGCCCGTGCGCAGCGTGGCTTCCGTGCGGCCGTCGGCCAGGTCGACCACGCGTATGTCCCGCTTGCCCCACACGGTGACCGCGACCCGGCCCGGCTCGGGGTATCGGGCCACCATCAGGTTCGGTGAAGCGTTTTCCCAGGTCGGGTGGAGGGCCTTGGCGTCGTATCGCGCCAGCTGCCGTCCGTCGGCCGTGTCCCAGCGCTGGATCACCGTGCCGGAGACCGTGATCAGACTCCCCGACCGCTCGAAGAAGTAGCTGATGTCCCCCTTGCCATCCGGCAGAGGCGCGGTGGCGATCTCGTGGACCGGCCGGAGCGTGGCGACCGTACGGATCATGACGCGGTTGCTGCCGACCCGTTCCGCCAGGTGCTTCCCCGCGTGGTCGAACTGGATGAGGTCCCAGTTCTTGGGCTGCCAGTACGGCTTGGGTCGGTAGACCCTGACCGTCGGTTTCGAGGCGCCGAGGGGCAGGATCCCGATGCGCGAGCCGTCCGCGAGCGTCACGACCACCTTGTGGCCGTCGTCGGTGAGGTCCATCGCGCCGGCCGGGACGATCCGGTTGGGTGCGGAGAGCCGGGAGTAGATCACGCGGTTTCTGCCCACGCCGATCAGCGCGGGCTGACCGCCGACGGTGCCGAGTACGGGGTACGGGCTCAGCCCATCGGCGTCGAGCGTCCGCCCGGCGCTGGCCGCGATGGTGCGCCGCTCCAGGTCGACCAGGTTCTCCCAGCCGCTTTCCTTGAGCGCGACGTGGCGGCCGGTGGCGTCGACGCTCTCCATCGCGTCGCAATCGAGGTGCTTCTCCGTGTAACCGGGCGGCCGGCTCTTGGGCGTCCCGTCCGCGACGGGTTGCCGCCATATGGTGACGTCGGCCCCGTAGCCGTGCTGCGCACAGACCGCCACGGCTGTCCCGTCCCCGGAGATCTTCACGCCCTGGATGCCCTTGCCCGCCACCACCGTCCGGGTCCTGCCCGTGATCCGGTCGATCGTCAGCACCCCGTCGCTGTAGCCGTCCTTGCTCGCCGAAGTGACCTCCACGACCAGCGTGCGGCTGTCGGGTGCGAGCCGGATGCCGTGCGTCACGTCGGACGGCGCCGGAAGCCGGCCGCTCCGCCTGGTCCCGGCCGGCGCGTCCAGGTCCCACCACAGCAGGTCCTTACGGCCGAGGGCGGCGGCGAATCGGCCGTCGTTGGACAGCACCGCCTTGTAGCCGTCGTAGGCCTGATCGCTCACGCCGGACACGGCGGGCAGCCGGTGCGCGGGCCCCAGCAGGTGCTCGTCGGTGCCGCCCCGGTGGACGTCGTACCAGATCAGCTCGCCGTTCAGGGCGACGAACCCGGCCTGCCGCCCGTTGCCCGAGACCAGCGGAGCGGCGATCTGGACCCCCTGATCGATGTGCTGGCTGCGGATCCGGCCGCTGGTGGCGTGCACGAAGAAAGTGGCGCGGCCGCCGGACGACCTGGCGAGCACCACGTCTCCGTCGAGGCTCGTCTGCACGGCGTCGGCGTCGCCGGTGATGATGTCCCCGGTGCCGATGGGAGCGTCCTGAGGTCCTGTCAGGACACGGTCGGAGAAGTTGTCCGCCAGGT
Organism: Streptomyces sp. NPDC004752; assembly: GCF_053601275.1. Classification (NCBI taxonomy): domain Bacteria; kingdom Bacillati; phylum Actinomycetota; class Actinomycetes; order Kitasatosporales; family Streptomycetaceae; genus Streptomyces; species Streptomyces sp. NPDC004752. The sequence continues at coordinate 41,673 of NZ_JBSGBN010000074.1, forward strand.
ACGCCCGCAGCAGCGCGTCCCGTGCCTCGCGAGTGTGCGCCGCGCGGTATGCCGCGAGGGCCAGCTGTGCCGCCAGCACGGGGTCGCCGTCGGCCTGGTCGGCGGAGTACTGGGCGAGCGCGCGGGAGGCGGACTCCGAGGCGCGCTCGTCGCTGACGTGCCGGTAGTAGCCGAAGAGCGAGCCGAGGACGAGCACCAGCACGGAGGCGAGGGCGAGGCCCGACCGGAACGTACGACGCCTGCGGGCGCGGGAGCGCTGGTGCGCGCGTCCCTGGTCCAGGTAGGCGCGTTCTTCGGCGCTGAGGTCGGCGGAGCGCTCGCGCAGCCAGGGGTCGGCCGCGGCCAGCGCCGCGGGGCCCGGCAGCAGATCGTCGGCCCGCCCGCCGCGCTCCCAGCGGTCCAGGTCGTGCCGGAGCATCTCCCGCCAGACCAGGAACGCCCGGTCCTCGGCTACCTGCGCGGCCAGCCGCCGCCAGCCGCCGATCAGCGCCTCATGGGCGAGTTCCACCGTCTCGGTGCCTTCGGGGCTGCTCCCGGTGACCAGCAGCCGGGCATCGGCGAGTCGCTGCGCGATCCGCCACTGCGCGTCGTCCAGTTCGGTGCGCCGGGCCGTCCGGCGGGTGGCGGCCGTCGAGCCGAGCGGCACCCGGATCAGTGTGGTGAGCAGACGCCGGGCCGCCGGCTCGTCCGCCGCGGGCACCCGCGCGGTCCACTCCTTGTCGGCGTGCCGGCCGAGGGCGCCGGTGACGCCGCCGAGATCCTCGTACGCCCGGTGGGTGAGCAGGCCGCCGGTCTGCCGCAGCCAGAGCTGGTCGAGAGTGAAGCCGAGCAGCGGCAGGGCGCCCGGGGCGTCACCGGTGTCGGTGAGGACGCGTTCGACGAGCCCGGACTCGTACTCGACCCCGGGTACCGCGTCGACCGGAGCCGTGACGACCTCCCGCAACTGTCCCGGCTCCAGCGGGCCGAGCGCGTAGACGCCGCGGTGCAGCGCGGATCCTGTCATGGGGTGCGCGAGGGCCGCTTCGAGGAAGTCGGCGCGCAGGGTGGTCAGGACGTGCACCGGTTCTGGTAACCGGTCACCGAAGAGCAGGGCGGCCAGTTCGGCCGCGGTTTCGGGCGCGGCGCCGAACGCCTCCTCCAGCTGGTCGACCACGATCAGCAGACGGTCACGCCCCTGGCGATGCAGGACCCGGGCGACGACGTCCGGTAACGAGCCGCGCGTCAGGAGGTCGGTGACCTTTGGCAGTACGGCGAGCCGGGCGGTTTCGGAGAAGTCCGGTTCGAGCAGCGGTAGCAGGGCGGCGGCGAGCGCGGCGGCGGGGCGGCTGCCGGAAGCGGGCCGCAGTACGGCCACCGCGAACCCATCGGCCCGCAGCCGTGGCACGACTCCGGCCAGCGCGAGCGACGACTTGCCGCAGCCGGACGGTCCGACCAGGCAGGTCCACCGCTGACCGGTGGCCTGCTCCGCCAGCTCCGTGCTCTCCGCCGCCCGGCCGTGGAAGAGGTCCACGTCGGCCTCGCGGAAGGCGGCCAGGCCCCGGAACGGCGACGGGGGAAGGGTGAGCGCGCGCAGTCCTGGCTGAGCGGCGAGCAACGTGCCGGTCGGGATCAGATAGCTGGCGGGCGGCTCACCCGCCTCGGCCACAGTGATCATGCCAACCACGCCGCCGAGTTCGTCGTCCCATACGGGGCTGCCGCTGAACCCACCGCTGACCCGGTAACGTCCGCTTGCCGCGAGGTCGGCCTGCACCCATCCGCCGGCCTGCCGGGCGCGCAGCACCCCCGAGTGCCAGGCACCTCCCGGCCGCCCGGCGGGAAACCCGAAGGCACGCGCCGCATGCCCCCAGGTGTCGCCCGCCTCGACAAGGCGCACCGGCCGCGCTCCCGGTAACGGCGACACCAGTTGCAGGACCGCGATGTCCCCCGCGCCGGAGTTCTGCGAGGGCACCCAGCGCGCGACACGGGCTCTCACTCGGGGCGGGGATACGGGGCCAGGGTCGGCCGGGGCGCCGGGTGCCGCAGGGCCAGGGCCGGCCGGAGCATGCGCCAAGGGCAGGTCAACGACGACCTCCGCAGCGGCGGGCGGCTGCGCGCCGTCAGGCAGGCCGAGCGCGGCGGAGATAACATGCGCGCAGGTGAAGGCGACGTCGTCGGTGACGAGGAACCCCACGCCGCGGGGCCCGCCGCGCATATCGCTGATCCGCAGAAGGGCCGCGCCCAGCGTGGCAGGTCCCGGTCCCGTACTGTCCGGCTCCCCCACAGGGGCGGTCATGCGGTGCCGCCAGGGGTGTTGGGCGGGGGGACCATCACTTGACCGCTCAGGCCAGCGGGCGGGGAGTCCGCGACCTGGCCGACCGGGTTACCGGACGGTGCGTCCGACGTCCCGGCGCACGGCGCCCGGCGGTCCCAGGTCAGCCGTACCGTGAAGTTGGCCTGGGCGGAGGTGCTGCTGATCACCACATCGGCCACGGCGGAGAGCGAGAGCCCGAACTCGATGGTGATCTCGTCGGGCCCGCGCGCCATCCCGCGGAAGGTGTCCACGAAGTTCTCGGCCACCGGCCGTACGCCTGAAAGCAGTTCACCGAGGGACCGGGTGGCGCGTGCCACCACCTGTCCCGGCCGGGCGACCTGGACCAGACCGTCCACGGGCTGCTCCTCAATCGCCACCCTGACGGTCTCCCCCGGCTCCCCGCCGGCTCCGCCGAGCGGAAGTTCCACCAGATACGCCACGTGAGCAGCTCCCCCCTCCGGCCACCCGACCGGGCGGCCCTGTGTCCAGAGTGCCCTGTACCGGTGGTCGTGACTCCCGCAACGGCAACACACTTGCGCCGCGCCTGCACCCACGGCAGCTCCTTCAGCGCCGCGCTGACCCGATGCCGCGTCTGCTGATCATGTGACTTAAGGTGAGCGCCGTCACAGCACGGGGAGAAGCGACGGGGAGGGGCGGGACGGGTGGCGTTCCTGACCGACGAACAACGCCGCAACTACGGCACGTTCACGCAGGTGCCAGACGACGGGCAGCTGGCCGGCTACTTCCTCCTGGACCGCGAGGCGCGGCGGCGGGCGATGGCCTGCCGGGGCGCGAGATCGCAGCTCGGCTACGCCGTCCAGCTCGGCACCGTGCGGTTCCTGGGCACCTTCCTGGACAACCCCGAGGACGCACCCGCTGAAGTCGTCGAATACGTTGCCGAGCAGCTCGGCTACCCCGCGTCGGTGCTCGCCGGGTACGGCGCCGAGCGCACCCGCTGGGACCACCAGAACGCCATCAAGCAGGCGTACGGCTACCAGGATCTCAAGGGCGACGTCTGGTGGAGGCTGGCCCGCTGGCTGTGGGACCGCTGCTGGTCGGGCAACGAGCGCCCCATCGCCCTGTTCGACCTCGCCACCCTGCACCTGGTCGAGAACAAGGTGCTGCCGCCCGGCGCCACCGTCCTCGAACACATGGTCACCTCCATCCGCGAGCACACCAACCGCAAGACCTGGCGCACCCTGGCCGCCAAGCCGGATGCCGCCCAGCGCGCCGCCCTGAGCGCGCTGCTGCCGGTTGAGGACAGCCGCCGCACCTCCAGACTGGACCGGCTGCGCCGCTCCCCGCGCGACATCACCGGCCCCGGCGCGGGCAAGGCCATCGACCGGTTCATCGAGCTCAACAAACTCGGCGCCTCCGCCTGGGACCTGTCCGCCGTCCCCGCCGGCCGCCTCACCGCACTGTCCCGCTACGCCTCCTCGGTCCGCGCCAAGGCGGTCGCCGACCTCGCCGAACCGCGCAGGATGGCCACCCTGGTGGCGTTCGCCGCCGCGACGCGCACCCGCGCCGCGGACGAGGCGATCGAGGTCTTCGACATGCTGATGTCCGACCTCGCCCGCACCTCCGCGAACCTGGCCGCCAAACAGCGCATGCGCACCCTGGGCGACCTGGACTCCGCCGCCCTGATGCTGCGCGAGGCATGGATCACCCTCAGCCATGCCGCCGCCGACCACGAGCAGGACGTCCGATCCGGCTTCGACCTGCTCGACATCACCGCCACGCACCAGGCCGCGCGCACCGTCGGCGAACTCGCCCGGCCCGAAGCCGAGACCATCGCCGCCGAACTGACCGCCCGCTACCGCACCATCAACCAGCCCCTGCGCCGCCTGGCCAAGCACCTCGGCCTGGAGAGCCTCGAAGAAGCAGGCCCCCTGATGGAGGCCCTGGCGTTCCTGCCCAAGCTGGAGCGGACCCTGGCCAAGTCCCGCCAGAGCGAACTGTTTCCCTCCGTCCCAGTCGACCACCTCGGACCTACGTGGCAGACCCGGGTGTTCCCCACCGAGGGCGAGCACGCCGGCGGCGTCGACAAGCACGCCTGGATCGTCGGCACCGCCGAAGCCCTGCGCGGCGCCCTGCGCCGCCACGACGTGTTCGTGCCCGGCCTGGACAAGTGGGGCGACCCCCGCAAGGCCCTGCTCCAGGGCGCCACCTGGGAGAACGCCCGTACCCGGGTGTGCCGCAGCCTCGGCCTGTCCGAGAAGCCGGGCGTCGATCTGGACCGCTGGTGCCGCGAACTCGACGACGACTACCGGCGCCTGGCCGCCGGGCTCGCCGACAACCCCCATGTGCGCATCGAGCAGCGCACCGAGAACGGCAAACTGCGCGACCACCTCGTCCTCACCGGCCTGGACAAGCTCACCGAACCGGCCAGCCTCAAAGACCTGCGCGACGCCGTCGACGCCCGCATCCCCGCCGTCGACCTGCCCGAACTCCTCCTCGAAGTCCACGCCTGGACCGGGTTCCTCAACCACTTCCACCACGTCTCCGAGGCGAGCAGCCGCGCCGAACATCTCATCGTTTCGCTGGCAGCGGTGATCGTGGCCGAGGCATGCAACATCGGGATACAGGCGATGGTCTCCGAGGACGAGCCTGGCCGCTCCCGCGACCAGCTGTTCTGGGTCGAGCAGAACTACCTGCGGGCCGAGACCCTGGGCCTGGCCAACGCGGTCCTGGTCGACCACCAGGCCACCTTGCCCATCGTCGGGCACTGGGGCGGCGGCGAACTCGCCTCCGCCGACGGCCTTCGCTTCGCCACCCCGCTGAGGGTCCTCAACTCCGGCCCGAACCCGAAGTACTTCGCCGCCCGCGGTATCACGCTCTACAACTACCTCTCCGACCAGTACAGCGGCTTCAACCACATCGTCATCCCCGGCACCCGCCGCGACAGCCTCTACCTGCTCGACGGCATCCTCGACCAGCCCACCTCGCTGAACCCCACCGAGATCGCCACGGACACCGCGGGCGCCTCCGAAATGATCTTCGGCCTGTTCCGACTCCTGGGCTACCAGTTTTCCCCGCGCCTCGCGGACGCCGGGAACACCCTGCTCTACCGCGCCGACCAGGCCGCCGACTACGGCCCGCGCAACCCGCTCACCGGCGGCCGTATCCGGCTGCGTACCATCACCGACCACTGGGACGACCTCCTCCGCCTCACGGGCTCCCTGCGCGAGGGCACCGTCCGCGCCTCCCAGATCCTGCCCGTCCTCTCCGGCCAGGGGCGCCTGTAGGTTCTCGTTTCCCATGTCCTCTGGCAGGGCTCTGACCAGCGCGGATTCGGCTTGTCTCACGCAGTGTCCTCACCGGTTCATCTCACTTCCGTGTCCTTTTCCCTGCCGTCCGGCGGCAGTTGAGACAGGCCGCAGGACTCTTGACCTGGGGTGTCTCATCCGGGGGCCAGCCGTGGGACACCGCTCGTGGGAAAAGGACACGGGAGCTGGGAACCTACAGCGCCCCAGCCCGCTCGGCCGCGCGGTTATGCAGATCGGCCGCTTGGACCGCTCCGCCTTCCTCGCCCGCTACTACCACAGCGAACTCTTCCGCCGGAAGATCAACACCCAGCTCAACCGGCAGGAGTCCCGTCACGAACTCGCCCGCCGCATCTTCTACGGGCAGAAGGGCGAACTGCGGCAAAAGTACAAAGAAGGGCAAGAGGATCAGCTATCGGCACTGGGGCTCGCCTTGAATGCCTGCATTCTCTGGAATTCGGTGTATATCCAGGAGGCGGTCAACCAGCTCCGCGCCGAGGGCCACCACGTTTCCGACGCCGACCTTGCCCGACTCTCCCCGCTCGGCCACGACCACATCCGCATGATCGGCCGCTACCATTTCCGGCTTTCACCCGAACTCGCCGCCGGCAAACTCCGCCCCCTGCGCACCACGCGGGAGACCGTCGTCAGCTGACGACCGGCGGGCCGCCATCGGTCTGCCGCTCGGCCAGCAGCCGCCTTACCTGCTCGTGCGAGATCCCACAGAACGCCCCGATCCGACGCAGCCCCCACCCCTCATCGGCGGCTGCCGCCATCGCCTCCACCCGGGCCTCGTCCAACGCACCCACCAGCGCGTTCCGCATCTCCTCCAGCAGCCGCATTCGCAACGCCGGCGCCAGCCCGTCCAACTCCCGGCAGTACCGCTCCACATCCGAGCGCAGGAACCCCATCCGCGGGTCACTCACCTCATCCACGCGGCACAGCGAACAGCCAGCTCAACCCGGGTGTCAAATCATGTGACAGCAAACTGCACTCTCTGCGTGGTTCCTACTCGACCGCCACGTCGGCCGTGGGTTCAGCGTGACTGAGGTGCTTTCACCGGGAACCCACGGCGTTTTCGGCAGGCAGGCATGAAAGTGCGGTGGGTCCGTTGCCACTGATTCGGCAGGTCCTTCACCACTGGGCTCACTCGGCGCGCTGTCCGACACGGAGGACGCTCAGGTAACGGCGTGATGCCCGGTCGCCCATCCGCGTGCGGATGCGCTCGGCGATTGCGTCGAGCAGGGGCTCACGGACGTCGCGGTCGAGCCTCCGGTATAGCGACAACGAGCGAAGGTGATCGGCAAAGCCGTCCCCGTTGAACCACTGAACGGTTGGGCACCAGCGCACGATCGTTGGGCCGAACAATCCTCCGGGATCGTCGACCAGGCCCCAGCCCTCGTCGGTGGTGCGCACGTCGTCCTCCAG
>NZ_JBSGBN010000075.1:0-25402 GCF_053601275.1 Streptomyces sp. NPDC004752
ACCCCCCCCCGCCCGCCCCGCACGGGCCCGACCGACCCAGCGCGCGGAGCGCGCGCCCCAGCCCCGCAGGGAGCGCGGAGCGCGCCCGCCCCGCCCCTGCCGCGTAGCGGCAGCGCGACGCGTCGGCGGAGCCGCCCGCGCGCCCAAGACACCCGTTGTGCCCAGGGTCGCAGTGCGGCCGGCCACCGTCGCCCACCGCCCACCGCCCCGCCCCGCAAGGAGTCCTCATGTCTGCACGCCCGGAGCTCACCCACCCCGGAGACGACGCCATCGCGGCCGCCATGAGCCGCACCCTGACCGCCCTTTCCGCCGTGTTCCAGGCACTCGGAGACGGTGAGCACACGCTGAATCTCGTGGCTCAGCGGACCGACCACGCGTTCGTCACGGGCCGAACCGATCTCTCGATCGGCATGGAGCCGCTGCGCCTGGCCGTCCTGGACGAAGGCGAGTTCTGTGCCCTGCGCATGCTGCTGGTGTTCGCGCTGGAGGGCAGCACGATGCGCAGCGCCGTCCTGGTCGCCACCACGGCCGCCGAGCCCGACCCCCGCGCGTGCGGGTGGTCCGTGCGTGACGGGTGGCTGCACCCCATGGACACGGACGCCCTCCAGGCCGCCGTCATTCCGTGCCCCGACGTGGCCGCCATAGAGCGCCAGGTCTACCCCGCCCCCGTTCTCCTCCAGCTCCCCGACTCCGACACGGAGGCCCCGCATGCCTGAGCCCGAGCTACCCCGCCCCGACAACGCCGCCACGGCGTCCGCCATGGGCCGCGCCCTGCACGCGCTGACCGCGTTGTTCCCGGCCCTCGGCGAGGGGAGCCACGAACTCAGCATCAACGCCGAGCGGACGGACGGCACGGAGGTGAGCGCCGACCTGTACGTGTCCGTCGAGCCGGGTTCGGTGCGCGTGGATCACTCCGCTGAGGAGTACGTGCAGTTCTTCGTACTGCTGACGTTCGCCCTGGAGGACAGCACCGTGCGTGACGCCGTCCTGGTCGCCACGACCACCGACGCGGGCATACGCGCGTGCGGATGGGACGTCCGGGCCGGATGGCTGCACCCCATCGGCCCGGCCGAACTCCAGAAGACCGTCACGGCCCTCCCCGCAGACGACGCCGCGCCCTACGTGATCTGTCACGCCCCCGTACTGCACCGCCCCCACTAGGCCGCGAAGGAGCGCTCATGAGCGAGAAGCCCGCCGTCACGCCGGACGGCTACTGCACCAACACCAAGCCGGTCCCCGGCACCATCGAGCAGGTCAACGGCCACGCACTCGGCGGGAAGTTCTTCAAGATGCACGGCCGCCGCTACGCGAACTGTCCGTGTGGCCGCCGTCCCAGCGTGACCGACCGGGGCAACCTCCGCCGACACAAGCCGCCGAAGGAATAACCCCCGCAGACGCCGTCCACGCCCCTCCCCCGGTACGGGGGCGTGGACGGCCGCCCCGGCCAGCGCGCCACTGGCCGAACTGCCGCCCCGCGCCCGCACCCTCCCCCTTCGGCGAGCGCGGGGCGGCACGCCCCAGCCCATCCAGCCAAGTCCCGAGGAGTCGCAGCCCATGACCAGCCCGAGCCTGACCATCGACACGCCCGCCGGCCCCGTGCGCGCCACCGCCGGCCCCCGCGAGGACGACGCCGTCGTGTTCGAGCTGGGCGGGGCGATGCGCGGCAGCGTGCACGTCACCGGTACCACCGACCCCCACCGCTGGGACCAGTTCACCGCCGTACGCGCCTGTCTCGGCCCCGTGAACGCCTTCAAGACCACCGCCCCCGACGAGGACCTCCCACAGCTCGCACGCGGCCGCACCGGCTACCGGGGCAGCCTGACCCTCTACCGCGACAACACCGACCGCCCCGAGGTCTCGGTGCACCCGATACTGTCCGCCGCCGATCACCCGCCGTCGGAGAAGACGGAAGCGGTACTCACCGCCGTACTGCGCTGGTGCGCCGAGCACGTCGAGCAGCGCACCGACCTGCCCGCGATCCTGGAGGCCTCCCGGCAGCGCGACACCCCCGGGCTGCTGCGCTTCCTCACCTGGTCCGCCTCCTACCACCAGTCCGAAGCCGTCCGCCTGGAGCGCGAAGCCCGCGCCGCCCAACCCGCGCGCTGTGCCGCCGTGGCCGCCTGGTGGACCGTCGCACGCTGGTTCCTGGCTTCCCCGCACCCGGTGCTGCTGCTGATGCTGGCCGACCTCCCGTACTCGGTGTTGCCCAACTCGCTGGCCCGCACCGTCGACGTCCAGCAGTGGTGGGCCCCCTACTGCGTCGACGCGGCCGCGGAAGAGCGCGAGCGCGCCCGCCGAGCCCAGGGTGAGGCCGACTCCCTGCGTGCCCAGCAGCGCAGGCGCCCGCGCGGCCGCCGCCCGGCCCTGGTCGCCGCCCCCCTGAGAGACGGAGGAAAGCGCAGGTCAGGGGCGGGTTCACACCACCCCAGAAACACTATTATTGAAGTTGCGAGAGAGGGCGCCACTGGTCCTGCCCCGCCCCCTCTCGCACCCAGAACCGACCGAAGGAGCCGCAGTGACCAAGGAGTTCACATTCGCCGCGAACACCGGCTCGATCGGTCGCCGGGTGCTGGACCCCCAGGACCGCAGCACCTGCTACGGGGTCGTCTGGCACGACCCGAACGGCGTCTGCGCGTGGGTCGCCGAGTATCCCGGCAACCGCCCCGGCAGCGGCGGCGGCATCCCCGGCTTCACCAGCCGCACATGGGCCGCGCGCTTCCTCTACCGCTACAGCAAGCCCGAGGAATCCGGGCGCCCCTGACCCACCGCCCCGCCCACCCGACGAGGGAGATGTTCTGATCATGCGCTGGCTGATGAGCCTCGGTGAGCGACCCCGCCCCGACGCACCGACCTACGCCGAGGACCCCGCCCCCGACCAGGCGCGTGCCCTGGCCCTGGTCGACGACTTCGCCCACCTCTTCACCGTCCTGACGGAGTGGCGGCAGGAGTACGGCGAGGAGCTGACCGCGTGGGCCGTGCAGGTGGAGGCCGACGACGTCGAGAACCTCCCCGCGGAGCTCATCGAGCAGTGGGAATGGGAGGGCGCGCCGGTCCGCCTCGACACCGAACGGGGCGGCTACGTGAAGGTGTCCGACTACCGCGAGGTGCCCGTGCGCCCCGGTATCAGCGCCCGCACCACCACCGGCCTCCCCCTGTGGACCGCAGCCCCCTGACCCGTCCGGCAGGCCGCCCGCGCTGCTCACCCCCCTGGAAGGAGAAACCGTGTCCGTCGGACGCCACTTCGGCATGGTTATGAGCCGCTTGCCCCGCTGGACGTACGCGGCAACGGTCCTCGCCTCTGCGGACTGCCGGTTCGTGTGCTCGACCTGCTACACCAACTGCTGGGCCATCCACCGGCTTCATGGCGAGACCACGTGGATGTGCTCGCGGTGCACCGACCTCAAGGACAACGGCCTGACGCCCGGCCCCCGCAGCTTCCATACCCAGCCGCCCCGTCCGCTCCGGGTGGGTGAGCAGCTGCGCAGCCCGGAAGGCGTGTGGGAAGTCACCAGCTCCCAGCGCGTATGGACGTGGGACGGCCGCCCCCTCCAGCAGCAGGCCTGCGTGTATGTCGTCACCCGTGAAGACGGTCACGAGGAGGAGTGGCGGGGCCACGACATGGCCGACTTCCACCTGATCCCGGCCGAGTTCGAGCACATCACCCGGTCGCGCCGCAACGAGCTGGGCAGCGCGCTCACGGCCGCCGGCCTTTCCTGGGAGGAGCACGGACACCGGGCCACCCCACGGCGTCCGATGTACACCGTCACCGGCCGCCAGTGGTCCATCTGGCCCGTCCCCGGAATCGACTTCGATCCGTGGCAGCCCTCGAATCTGTGGCAGGCCGTCCGTGCCACCCCGCCCTACCAGAGCCCCGTCATGTCCGCCCGTGCCCTGGCCGACCACATCCGGGAGAGCCCCGCATGAGCGGCCAGCCGCGCCCGTGGCGCCCGGAGGACTTCGACGACCGGTGCGAGACGTGCGGCGCAGCCCCAGGCCAGCTGTGCCGCCCATGGTGCGACACCGGATACACCGCCGAGGACGCCCGCCGCGATGCCGAGATCCGCGACCAGGGCGCGAGGAGCCCCGCGCCGAGCACGCCCCCCAGCCATCCGAAGGAGTGAACAGAACGCTATGACACGCGAGTTGACCACACAGGAGCAGTTCGACGCGTTCGCCGAGGAAGTGGCGCGGGAGTTGGGCACGCACTGCCGTACGGCCGAACTCACCGACTACGGGCGCGGTTTGGGACGGCTCGTCATTGACGGAGACGGCCGCGCCCTGCGCTTGTGCCAGCCCGACGACCGCCGCCCCGACCGCCTGAAGATCCACGCCGCACTGCCGGACGAGACCAAGATGATCGCGCCGTCGATCGGAGTCACAGCCCGCAGCCCCCGCCACGTGGCACGCGAGATCACCCGACGGCTGTATCCCCTGCACGCCGAGGCCGCGCAGCAGGCCGCCGAACTCGCCGCACGGCAGGAGGCGGAGGAGAGCGCACGCCGCGCCGTCGCCGAAGCCGTGGCCGGCGCACTGCCCGGGGCCCGGATCGAGGAGCAGTACCGGCGCACCCGGGTCATCTGGCAGCACGACACCAGGCCGCCCGGCGAGCACGGCCCCGTCCAGGTCGACAGCGTCACCGTGCTCGTCGGCGCCTCCGGTGAGGGGGTGCAGGCCGAAGCGTCCGGGCGCCCCAGCTCCGTGATTTCCATGCTGGCCGCGTTCGCCCAGGCGGCACGGGAGTAAGAAGCGCAGGTCAGGGGTGGGTTCCCTCTCAGCCCAAAGACACTATTATTAGAAGTCGAGAGCGGTTGCCGCGCCCCGCCCGACCGGGCCGAAGGGCGCGGCCCTCACAACCGCACACCGAGGTGCTGTAGCTCAGTTGGTAGAGCGCGGATCTTATAAGTCCTGAGGTCGTGGGTTCGAGTCCCACCAGCACCACTCCAACACCGTTACCCACGACTGGAGTTGCGATGACCGACACCGAGGCTACCCGGTACCCCGAGACGCCCGCCGAGGTGGCGTCCGCCGTCCTGGACGCGATCGAGACCCGGCCCGACGCCTTCAACATGGACCACTGGGCATTTCTGCCCGGCATGATCAGCCTGGCCCCCGAGAAGGCTCCGGCGTGCGGCTCACTGTTGTGCGCGGCCGGATGGACGGCGCACCTGACCGGCTGGACGCTCGTGGCTCTGCCCGAGGACCAGCAGGCGGAGGTCACGGCCCTGGACGACGACGGCGACGAGTGCGACGAGCTCGCCCGCGTCTATGCGGAGCGAGGCGCCGAGCGCCGCCTGATCTGGGACGTTGCCGCCAAAGCCCTCGGCCTGAGGCGCAGCGAGACGTTCTGGTACACCGAGGCACCCATCGCGTTGAAGCGGCTGCGCGAGATCGCCGGACGCTGACCCGCCATCACTCGGCCGCCGCACCGGCGGCCCCAAGCCTGCGTAGCTCAGCGGTAGAGCGGCTCCACTTGTGGGTGGTCAGGGGTTCAAATCCCCTCGCAGGCACGCACCTACCTGACCGCCCCTGGAGGCCACGATGGCCGACACCGTCAGCATCCCGTCCGATGTCGCCGAGGCGTTCACCGACGCCTGGTGCAACAGCGCCATCACGTCCGACGTCGCCGCCAGCCTCGGATGCACCGAAGCCGACGCACTCGCCGACCTGCTGCGTGCCTTCGGTGCCGAGCAGGCCGCCGAGGAATGGGTCGACGCCCACGCCGAGGACGACGAGCCGAACGACCGCCACTTTCAGGGGACCGTGCCCCCAGAGGCTTCGCTCGCGGCCGACGGGATGCACTGGAGCCCCGCCCCTGCCGACACCCAGGACGAGCCCCTTCAGCCCGCCCACGAGAAAGGCGTGCACGTGACCCACACACCTCAGCCCTCCCAGTGCAGCCGGAACGAGCCCCACGCTGCTCGACCGTGCGCGGGAGACAGGACGCGCGCCGACCGCCAGACCACGTGCCGCGTTCTGCGGCGCGAAGTCGCCGGCACCATCGGCCTGCTCACCGACGAACACGACTTCCGTGCCATGCGGCACTACCGCACCTTCGCCTTCGCCGACTTCGCGACCTACCTGGCAGCGGTCGAAGACCTTCTCAGCAGCCGCGCGTCCCAGGGCGCCCACACCACGGTCGCCCTCTTCGACCCCGAGGAGTACGCCGACTTCTGCGCCGACGCCGGTCTCGACCCCGACAGCCCGACCAGCCGCGCCCGCTTCACCGCCGAACTCGCCACCATGGGCCCGGCCCTTCCGTACGACGGCCAGCCCCTGGCCGACCTGATCCCGGCCCTGGTCGACGAAGCCGTCCGCCAGGCCACTTGGGAGTACGCCTCCGCGCTTCTGGCCCGTCTCGGCGCCTGCACCTGCTGCGGCGAGGACATCGGCCGAACGGCCTTCGCCCGGTCCTCGGGCCTGCTGGCCCGCATCCTCAACACGGCCCGACCGGGCCACCGGCACCTGGTCTGCAGCGTCTCGGCGGCACCCGAAACCCTGGTCACCGTCCTTCACGCGGATACGGACCCGGACGGCGCGAGCCAGCTCGACGAGGCCGAGGCCCTCGAATTCACCACGGTCCTTGCCCTCGGTCTGGCGACCCGGAGCCCCGGCGGACTCGTCATGCGGACCACCACCCCGGGCGCCCCGGACCAGGTCTACGGCTGGCGACTGCGCAAGGGAGACTTCGAACCCCTCACCGCGGGCGAGATCTTCGACGCCTACTGCACGGACGCCGATTCCGGCGGCCTCGTCTCCCCGGAATCCGACGTCGACTACTGCGTGCCGCCGGACCTCGGGCATGAAGCCACGCCGTCGACCCACCGGCACTGAAAGGCCCCAGGCACACCGTAAACGAGCAGGTCAGATGAGGGTTCACGCCAACTCGACTCACACTATTATAGGAAGTGAGCCCGGGCCGTCGCCGCGCCGGTATCCCGCCTGCCAGGGCGACGGCCCGCCCCCTTCCCCCGAATCCAGTTCTCAGGAGCTTGCCGTGCAAGTGACCCCGATGCCGGTCATCGACTGGAACAGCAACAAGGCCTACCAGTGCCCGCAGTGCCGCCACGACACGGTCGCGAGCCCCTCCCGCTGGGAGGTGTACACCTGTTGCAACTGCGCCACCCGTTTCGCCCGCTTCCCCCGCCTGCAACGCTTCCTGCGTCACGTCGGCGTCACCTGCGAGTTCTGCACGGAGCGCCACCCCGTACTCGTCGACGGCGAACCCTTCGGGTTCCTGCGCCGCCGCCACAACGGCGTCGGGATGTACACGGAGCATCAGTTCGAGGCGTGGCTGTACGACAAGGACGAGTTCGCCGACCACCGCGACGGTGTGAACTACCGCAGCACCCGCGCCAGCCGCGCGGAGGCCATGGCCGACCTCGCCCACTGGCAAGCATGTTCGGCCCCATCGAGGACGACCTCAGCCCCGTCCTCGCCGTCGTCGCCGACGAGCAGTTCGACAAGTACGGACCGGACGTGACCGGGGAGCAGCGCGACGCGTTGCTTGACGGCACGCTGGAGGTCTACGGCGTCGGCGTCCTGCGCGCCTTCATCCCACCGCACCCCCGGCGCGGGCAGTTCCACGTCGACACCGCCACCTTCACCTGGGGCCTGATCGCCCCATCCGGCCTGGAGGGCATCTACACCAAGGCGGCACCGAAGTCCCTGGCCGCGTACGCGCCGCAGCCCTGACCTACCGCGCGCGGACGCGCGCACCTCGCCGTTTGCGCAGGTCAGGGGTGGGTTCACACCCTCCCAACTTACACTATTATTAGTAGTGAGCCGAGGGGGCGCCGTCACCTCCCCCACTTCATTCACCAGGTGACGGCCCCCTTCCCCCCTCCCAGCCCCAGGAGTTGCCATGCTTCGAACGCTGCGCCGCGCCCTGCGACCGGCACGTCTCCGAATTCCCGCCCGCCGGTTCGCCGCCGGGATCGCGGAACTGCCGCCCACCGCGCGCGAAGCGCTCGGCACCGACGTCACGGCTGGGGAGGCCATCGCCTACAACCGCGTCCGTGTCGCCACCGCGACCGCCGTCGCCCTCTACCGCAGCGGATACACGCTGCCGATGACCGACGACGACCTGGACGACGCGGTGCTCGCCCTGGACTTCCCCTACTCGGTCCCGAGCGCGGAGACCCGCGCGTCCATCCGCGCCGCCCTCGCCGTCCTGGACGCCGACTACACCGTCACCGTCACCCGCTGACCAGCCGACCGCCCCGGCCGTGGGCCGCCCCGACCAGGGCTGCCCACACGGAAGGAGCCCGGTGTTCCTCGTCGTACCCGACCCCGCTCACGGACTCGTTGCCGCCCCGCAGTCCTCCGACGACCTCACACCCCTCACCGAACAGTCGCTGGCCGCCCAGGGGTTCGCCTGGAACGACGAGATCGAGGCGTACACCCGCCAGGCCGACCACGACCCCGCGGCCGTGGACGGCACCGCCGGCATGCTGCGCGAGCTGGGCCACTACGTGTTCTCCGCCTACAGGCCGCTGCCCAGGAGGTGACCGCCGCCCGGCCGGCCTCCGCCGCCACTTCCCGCCCCTTGCGCAGATGGAGTTCCGCCATGCCCCGACGCCGCACCCAGCCGCAGCAGCCCGTCCGGTACGCCGCCGCCGAGCACGACGGACGCCACCAGGTCGTGGACCAGCTCCACGGGTACGCGCTCAGCAGCCACGCCACCCGTGCGGCCGCCGAGGACGCGGTGCGCGAGCTGACCGCCAGCCCGACGGCCGCGATCGAAGCCGTCGAGGAGCTCGACGCCGCCCAGAGGGGCCCGGCCGCCACCGAGCGCCGTGTCCTGCGCCGGTACGGGTACGCATGGAGCCTGCGCCAGGACGAAATGCTGTCCCTGCGCGGCGAGTTCAGCCATGACCGGCTGGAGACCCTGATCTCCAGCGGCCATCTGGCCATGGTGTTCAGCCCCGCCGGTCAG
Source organism: Streptomyces sp. NPDC004752 (assembly GCF_053601275.1). Taxonomy (NCBI): domain Bacteria; kingdom Bacillati; phylum Actinomycetota; class Actinomycetes; order Kitasatosporales; family Streptomycetaceae; genus Streptomyces; species Streptomyces sp. NPDC004752. The sequence goes on from NZ_JBSGBN010000075.1 coordinate 8,936, forward strand.
CCGTACTACACCACGCCCGAGCGGTACGCCCAGCTGTCGCCCCGCGGGATACGCGACGGCGACGAGTCGTTCCCGGCCGCCGATGTCGCCCGCCTCGAACGCCCCCGCCCGGCCCTGGAGTTGCTGCCCGCGCGCAAGCGGTACGAGCCGTGTGAGCTGCACGGGATCGCTCTGTGGCGGTGCCTGATCTGCGGGCCGCGCGAGCGCTTCGAGTGCCAGTGGGGAGAGTGCACCGCCAACCGCGTCACGGCCTACTGCGAGCGCTGCGTACGCATGGACCCCCGGCGGACCTTCCCGCTTCCGCCCCGCCGAGCGCACGACTGGCCGTAAAACCGCAGGTCAGGGGTGGGTTCACCTCACCCCAAAAGACACTATTATTGATGTTGTTGGTCCTGCGGAACACCCCGTACGGCGGGGCCACCACCCCGCCGTACGGGCCCCCTCACCGCCACGCCACGGAAAGGACACCGGCGATGAAACACGAGGAACTGGCCGCGCTGCTGGCCGAGCCGACCACGCCCCTGATGCGCGCCGCGCTCCGCGGTCTTCCGCCCAAGACCCTGGAGACGCTGGCCACCGTCGCCGACCAGGTGGCGGAGCGGGGATGGCGGCAGGTCGTCGCCGACCGGGTCCGGGCCTTCGCCGACGAGCAGCCGGGCGACGGACCGCAGGCCGTGACCGCGTACTTCACGACGACGGAGCAGCGGGCGGGCAGCGGGATGTCCGTGGGCTGGAGCCCGTTCATCGCGGCTCTCGCGCCCACCGAGGAGATGCCGGACCTCCGGCACACCGAGACCACGGCGCGCATGGTGCCGGTCGACGAAGCGGCGAGGGCCGAGGAGGACTTCGCGGACCCGAAGCTGTCCGAAGCGCTCCACCGGCTCGCGGCACTCGACCCGCCCGAGCACACGGACGTTCTGCGCGTCCACCTGCCGACCTCCCGCGTCACCCGCGTGAAGCCCTGACCGCCCATGCCTGCGGGCGTCCCTGCGCAGGGGCGCCCGCGCGGAGGTGCACCGTGCCCGTTCCGATCCTCTGCCACGTCTGCCATGGCGGCCGCTATCAGCCCGAGAGCCCGGGCACCTACCGGTGCCGCTCCTGCGGCAGCCCGGCGACGGAGTCGACGTTCACCGTCCCGAGTGACGAACGGCTCGTCGTGCTCGCGGGAGTACTCCAGGTCCTCACCGTGCCCAACGGCCACCAGGTGATCGCCCCCGACCGGCGCTGCTACGCCCCGCACCTGGGTGCCAGCCTGAGTCTCGCGCTGCGGGTCAACCGGACGCACCCGGTGTTCCGGCAGGCCGAGGACATCGGCACCGCCGAGGACCTGCTGTCCGTCCTGGACGCCGACGAGCGGGGCCCCTGGGTGCTGTCTCCCATCCAACTGGAGGTCCTCACCCGGGCCATGGACGTCCGCAACGCGCTGCTGCCGTCGGCGTCCCGTCAGTACCCGGACTTCGACGCGGAGATCCGGGCCGCGCGCACACGCAGCCGGCACCCGCGTGCCACGTGAGGCCCCGCCTTCCCGACCGCCGCCACCGCGCCCGTCCGCTCCGGCCGGCCGCACCCGCGTCGCCGCACGCCGAACCGGCCCCTGAGCCAGGGAGGTTGAACCATGTCCGTGTCCCACTCCGTGTACGCCGTCTACGGCGTTGTGGTCGCGCCGCCCCGGGAGCGGGAAGCGCTGGATGAGTCGCTGGCAGCCCAGGCACACCGCCCTGCCAGCAGGAACCTTGCCGACGTGCGCGTGCAGTTGTTCACGGTCGGCGACGACGAGCACGTCGTTCTCGGAGCAGGCTACGAGCAGCTCGGACCCAACACGTACCGGGCAGTGCCCTCTCTCCCGGTCGGCGCCGGGTGGGACGACGCCTTGCTTGAGCAGGCGAGGAACCTGGGGCTCACAGTCTGGTCCGGTCCGTGCTGGCACGTCGTGCACGACCTGAGCTGAAGCCGGGACTAGTCGGCCGAGACCGCCGTACGGAGCACCGCAGGCACCCCCAAGGATCAGCGTTTATGCAGGTGAGAGGGCATCTAGCCCTCACCCAAAAACACACTATTATTTTATTCGAAGGGAGGGGGCGACACCCCAACCGCCCCAATTCGCCGAACAGGCAAGGAGAAGGAGAGCCCCATGGCCACCGCCGTCTCGACCCAGCCCACCGAACCCGTCACGCACGAGGAGGAAGACGCGCCGCAGATCGTCCTGCTCGACCCGGCGCAGGTGGTGCGTGACGAGCAGAACGCCCGCAAAACCGACACCGAACCGGACGAGGAGCTGATCGCCTCCGTCAAGGAGATCGGTGTCGAGGAGACCATCAGTGTCCGGCCCCGGCCCGACGGCACGTACGGCGCTTTCAAGGGCTGGCGGCGCGCGCAGGCGCAGCAGGCCGCCAACGCTACCGCCGAACAGGACGGCCGCCCGGTACGCAGGATCAAGGCGCACGTGCGGGAAGACCTGGTCGGCCGCGACGGCTGGACCCGGTTTCTGTCCCTGGTCGAGAACAAGCACCGCGAGGGGATGAGCGAGCGCGACATCCTGAAGTCGCAGGAGCTGTCCCTGATCGACATGAGCGACGTCGAGCGACGCCAGGCCACCAAGGCCCTCGGCGTCAGCCGCAACGCCGCCAAGCAGGCCAAGGCGGCGCAGAAGCTCGACGACGCCACCCTTCGCCGGGCAACGGCCGGAGGCATGGACCTGGAGCAGACCGCCCAGCTCGCCGAGGTCGAGCACGTGCCCGGCGCGGAACGCCGTCTGCTGCAAGCGCTGAAGCGCGACCACGAGGAGGGCAACGGCGGGCGCGGCCACTGGGACCAGGAGATGGCGCTGCTCAAGGCCGAGCAGGACGACGCCGACGCCCGGACCAAGGCCGAGGAAGACCTCAAGACGGCGGGCATCCCGTTGCTGCGGCGGCCGGGGTGGGGGGAGAAGGACCTGTCCAAGCCGCTGGCCGAGCTGACCACCGGGCTGGGCAATCCGCTCACCGAGGACAACCACAGGAACTGCCCCGGCCACAGCGCCCGGCTCGACGACGAGCACCAGCCCGTGTGGCACTGCTCCGACCCGGCCGCGCACGGTCACAAGGTCCGCCCGCAGCCGAAGAAGCCCAGGACGGAGGAGGACGAGGCCAGGGCGGAGGAGCGCCGCAAGGTCATCGCCTGCAACCGGGCCTGGAAGGCCGCCGCCGGTCCCCGTCAGGACTTCGTCGCCCGCCTCGTGCGCCAGAAGACCCTGCCGGATGCGGCCCGCGTCTTCGCGCAGGAGGTCGTGCTCACCCTCCCGTACTTCTACAGCTCCTGGACCGACAAGCACGAGTCCGAGACCGTCGCCCGCTTCCTGGGCATCAAGGAGCCCGAGCACGCGGACCTGGCGGAGACGGCGGTGCAGCTGCCCAAGGCACGCGTCGTCAACGCGTTGTTCGCGCACGTCGCCGCTGCCTGCGAGTACGACATCCGCGAGCCCAAGACGTGGTCGAACCTCACCGTGCGGCAGGCCCGCTACCTGCTGCTCCTCGAAGCGCTCGGCCAGGACGACAACGGCAGCTACCGGCTGTCCGAAGTCGAGGACGAGGCGGTCGCCCGGCACCGGCCCGACACCGCCGCCTGACCGAACCTCCCCGCAAGCCCCGGCCGGGCACGCCCGTGCCCGGCCGGGTTCCCCACCCCGCGTCACAGAGAGGCGAACCAGCATGACCACCATGGACGAAGTCCTCGACTTCATCGGCCAACTGCCGGACGCAATCAAGGTCTCGAAGGTCCAGGAGGCCTCCGCGCGGCGGCTCCGCGCGATCGACAAGGAAGCGTTCGCGGGCCTCGTGGCCGGACGCCGGGCCCGCATCAACGACTCGCTGCGCCCGGCCCTGCTGCGCGGTCTCACCGGCACCGTGCAGGAGCGCAACCGCACCGGCAGCCGGGCGGGCTTCCTACTGGACGAGGAGTCCACCCGCATCCTGCGCCGCGACCCGCGCAACGGCCAGCCGGGCAGGCCCAAGTACCGCATCCCCGAGGACATGACGCGCTTCCGGATCCCGGGCAGCGGTATCCCCGTCGCCTGCCTGGACGAGATCGAGGACGACTGACCGGGTCTGACGGCGCCGCCCCGCCAACGGGGCGGCGCCCGCCCTCCGCCGATCAACCGGCCGGGCCCCTCCAAGCCCGGCCCGCACGTGAAAGGCCCGTCATGACCGCCCAGCAGCAGGCCCCGTCCCCCGACCCGGACGGCGAGGCCCCCGACCGCCCCCTGACTCTCGCCGTGCTGCGCCACCTGGTCCGCAAGGACTGGAAGGACTTGCCCGGAGACACGCTCGTCGTGCTGTCCCGGGACACCGAGGGCAATCTCTACTCGCCGTTCTCCACCTACAGCTTCGCCCGGTACGCGCCGACCCACAGCGATCTCGTCGGCGACGTCTTCCCGATGCCGGAGGAGCTCAAGGCAGACCCGTCCCTGCGCGAGCTGTACGCGGACGGCATCCCCGACACCGCTCTCCCCGCGCTGGTGCTCTACCCGCTCGGCTGAGCGAACGCCTGCGGGCGGGGCGGACCGGCCGCCCCGCCCGCACGCCGCCAACTGCCTCCTTCCCAAGGCCTCTTCCTGGCCACGGTCCTCACGAAAGCGACGTGTCACCGCTATGTCCGCCCCACCACAAGCCCCCCGGGAAGGACCGCAGGCCCCGGTGCTGGTCATCAGCGACAGCCCCGACAACGATCCGGTCGGCCTGCGGACGAACCCGGTCCCCCGCCTGCACCTGCCATCGCCCCTTTTCAGCGCCGAGGAGTACCAGCGCGCTCCGCTCGTGCTCCTGGACGACCGCAGCTACACCGACTTCACGCTCCGCCACGTGCCGCACCGCCGAGGCCTGATCGTCGTCCTGGTCGACCCCGACGACGGCACCATCTACCCCCGGGCCGCCGCCATCGGCGCCGAGGCCGTCCTCCGGGCCGGAGACAACCTCAACTGGCTGCACCTGCGCATGCACGACGCCACCGGCTGCCGCTACGCCCACTGGGAAGGGCTCCTGGCCGGCGGCCCCGCCGACCCTCCCCCACCGGCCAGCAGCTGACATCCGGCAGCACGAGCCCCCGTGGCACGCTCCCGCGATCCGAAGGAACTCACCCCATGCACGCGATACCCCAACGCTGTGCCCACCGGCCGCTGGCGGGCGGGCTGGTGGTGCCGTACGTGACCCTGATCCACGACGGCCACGCGGCTTTCGGTGTCCTCGACGCCGACAAGACCATCAATGCCTTCCGGCAGCGCCTGTGCCAGATCTGCGAACACCCGCTGGACGAACGGTGCTTCCTGCTGGTGCGCCCGGCCGACGTCCTCAAGGGCTGCTCCCCGGAACCGGCGCTGCACCCCGAGTGCCTGCCGTACACCGCCGACCACTGCCCGATGCTCAACGGCACCGCCACGCACTACCGCCGCAGCCCGGTGCTGGCCAGCCACCCGGCCGGACGGCCGTGCTCAGATCCGTCCTGCCTCTGCGTGTCGCGCACCACGGACGAGGGTCACGCCGCCCGCAGCGGCAGCCCCGCTGACCGGTACGAGGCCTGGATGATCCACACCCGGAACTACCAGTTGGTCTCGCTGCCCGAGCGGCCCGATGTGCCCTCCGGCATCAGCCTCGACGTGCCTGTCCTGCGCAAACGCGTGCTACGCACCGCGACTCTCACCCCCGAACAGCAACACCTGATGGACCTCTTCAACGGCCTCATGAACGGGGCCTGATCGCCCCGTTCCGCACGGAAGGAAACCGCCATGCTGATCAAACCGGACCCGGCCACGCTCGCAGGCGAGGCCATCATCGACCTGGCCGACCTGATGGACGGCCTCCAGGAGCGCACCGGCGAGTGGCCGGGTGCGGACACCGTCGACATCGTCGAAGGGTGGCTGAGCCGCTTCAGCTTCGCCGTCACCGACGACCTCACCACGCAGTCCTCCGGCCGGGCATGGGTGCTGCGTCAGTGGGACCGGCACAGCGATGACGTGACCCTCTGGTCCGACGAGGCTTCCGCCCTGGCCGCGCTCGCGCAGGAGGTGCGCAGTTCCTGGGACGACGTGGCGGGCACCGACGGTGTCCCGTACCGGCCTCCCGCCGACGACCAGACGGCCGTGGACCTCTACTACGGGCCGGAGAACAACCGCGGCGACGCGGGTTACACGCTGTACCCCGCCGACATCTCCCGTCACGTGCGCACGCCGCTCAGCCTCAGCCTCTCGGACGCCGAGGCCTGCGCGGCGGCGAACAGCTCGGCGGTCTTCCACCCGCAGGAGAACCCCGACGACGAAGGCCTGCCCTGCATCGAGATCGCGGGCATCCTCGTGTTCGCCTACCTCGACGCCGACCGCGGAGCCGTACGGGTCTCCGTTCATCTGGACACCACCGACGAGCAGTTGGTCCGGGCCGACGGCACGGTCCCGTTGCAGGTGGAGATCGAGGACGCCACGGTGTTCGACAACCTCACCCCGCCGCCGGCCCCGGCGCAGCCGACCGGGTGGAAGGCCCGCTTCCGGCGTCTCACCCGCCGTACCGCACTCCCCGGCGGCGGGAAGTGCCGACAGGGGGGGTTGACCCTCCCTGAGAAACACTATTATTTGATGTAGGAGGTGTTCGCATGGCCCCGTCCGTCACGCACGTGACCGGCACCGTCGCCGGTGGCGTGGAAGTCCGCTTCACCCAAGACGGCATTGCTGTCTGCCGGTTCCGCCTCACCGAGACCCCCACGCAGTGGGATGCCGCCGCGCAGAAGTGGCGTGACCTGGACCCGATTCCCTACATCTGCACCGCCTGGCGGAACCTGGCCAAAAACGCCGCCGAATCGCTCGTCGACGGGGTCAACGTCCTGGTCAAGGGGCGCATTACCGGGGTCAAGGACGACTCCATCTACCTGAGCGTCGACGACCTCGGCATCAGCCTGCGCAGGCGCATCGCCTACACCGAGACCAGCCTGCCCAGCCCGATCGCCGCCCGCCCGGTCACCGCTCCCCCGGCTCCGCAGCCTGCTGCCACGTCCCAACCGGCCACCGGGCCGGGCGGCCCGCCCGCCTGGTGGGAGCACAAGCGGGCCGCCAACTGGTCCTAGCCCGGCCCCTCCACCCCAACCGCCGACGGCACTCCCCTTCCCGTCGGCCGCTGGTAACTCCCCCTTCGCCCGCCCCCCGGCGCGGTACCGGTTCGCCTGCCGGTGCCGCGCCCTGCCCGAAAGGCCGGCCATCCATGCCCGCACGCGCCCTGTCCGAACGAGCCGCACGCGCCGCGCTCGCCGCCCACTTCGCCCCCGGCCAACTCGCCGCCGAACTCGCCGAGTACACCCCGGCCGAGGTGTGGGACCGGCGCGTCCGCGACGACGGCAGCAGGCTCCTTTCCTCCTACCGGCCGCGCGAGGAACTCGCCCAAGCAGAGCTGACCTGCTCGTTCGTCATCCCTTCGGACAAGGAGTGGCCCACCGCCCTCGCCGACCTGGGGCCTGCGTGCCCGCTGGGCCTGTGGGTCCGCGGCCGCGAGCAACTGCCGCGGCTGACCGGCACGGCCGTCGTCGTGACCGGCAACCGGGTCCCCACCGAGCTCGCCGTCACCCGCGCGCACGACTTCGCCACCGCCCTCGCCGAGGCCGATCACACGGTCACCGCCACGCTCGCCTACGGCGTCGACTCCACCGCCCACCAGGCGGCCGCCGAGGCGGGCCGGGCGTCCCTCGCTGTCCTGCCGCGCGGCCTGGACGGCGCCCACCCTCACGCGCACGCCTCGCTGCTGCGCTCCGTCCTCGACGGCGGCGGCGCGGCGGTCAGTCTCTACCGGCCCGGCACCGCAGCCAGCGGCGCAACGCTCAAGGCCAGCGCCGTCGTGCTGGCCGCACTCGCCCGGGCGGTGATCCTCGTCGAGGCCCTGGACCACGTCGTAGCGATGTACGCGGCCGAGACGGCCGTCGACCTCCACCGGCCCCTGCTCGCCGCGCCCGCCACCGGCGATGTCCGCTCCAGCGGCAACGCCCGCCTGCTCGACGGGCAGCTCGCCGTGAACAGCCCGGACCCCCGTCTCGCGCTCGCTCTGCCCCACGCGCGTGTGGCCCGCGCCGGCGACGTCGCGGACGGCGACCTGCTCCTGGCCGCGGTCGGGGAGCAGGGAGCCGACTACTTCAACACCCCCTACATCGCCCACCCCGAGCCTTTCGACCCGTCGTGCGGCTGCGGCGTGTGCTGCCTCGTCACGGAGCCCAGCGAGGTGGTGGTGCTGTCCCAGGGCGATCCCTGGGAGTCCTGCGATCCGTGGCCCGCCGACGACCTCCTGCTCATCGTCTCCGCCCAGCGGCTGACCGACCGGCCCCTCGAGGAGTGAGAGCCGCCATGTCCCGTACGACTTACACGCCGCCACTGCCCGGCCTCACCGCCGACGACAACCTGGACACCGTCATCAACTGGGGTGCCGGCGCCGACAGCACGGCCTACATCACCAAGATGCTCACCGCCCCGGACGCCCACGGGATCAACCTCGATCGCACCGCCGTCCTCTACATGGCCACCGGCAGCGAGTGGCCCGAAACCCGGCTCCTGGCCGACGAGTTCATGATCCCGCTCCTGCGCGAGAACGGCGTGCGCTTCGTCCAGCTGGCGCGCAACGGGCACCTCCAGTCCGACGGGTTCACGATCCTGGACGACTCCCGCCAGCCCGAGCAGCTCTTCGCACGCGGGCCGTGGACGCTGTGGGACGACCAGGAATCCGTCGGCACGGTGCCCCAGGTGGCCGGCACCCGCAAATGCTCCCTGTGGGCGAAGGGCGATGTCGGGGACTGGTGGCTCAAGCAGGTCTTCGGCGGCCGCCCATTCCGGCAGATCATGGGCTTCAACGCCGACGAGGAAGGCCGCCGCTTCAGCGACCAGATCACCTCGAAGATGCCCGGACGCACCGGCGAGTTCCCGCTGATCGACTGGGGCTGGCACCGGCAGCAGTGCGAGGCCTACCTGCTGAAGCGGTTCGGCGTGCTCTGGCCGAAGTCGTACTGCACCTTCTGCTGCTTCTCCGCCTCCATGGGCGCGCTGCCCGCCCACATGGAGCGCATGCGCTCCCACCCGGACATCGCTGGCAAGGTGCTGCGCCTGGAGTACACGGCGATGAGCCTCAACCCGAACGCCAAGCTCTACGGGCGCAAGAGCCTCCTGGAGCTCTTCGACCCGACCCAGCCCCGGGACCGGGCGTGCCTGGAGGCGTTCGAGCGCGAGCTCGACATGCCGTGGGCGCTGTACCACGTGCGCCGCCTGTTCCTGCTGTCCGAGGACGGCAGGCGGCGCCCGGTGAAGCGCTCCACCGAGCGCGTCGACCTCGGCCGCCCACACCAGCTCGCCAGGCGTCTCATCTCCATCTCCGAGCGGCACGGCGTCGATGTCGAGCACGACCCGGTCTTCGGGCGTGCCCGGGCGTGGGTCCGCCCCCGCGCCGAGGGCTGGCCGATGGCGGAGGAACTCTTCGCCACCGCCCCCGCCCGCGTGATCAACAAGCAGGACAAGAACTTCGAGGAGTCCTGGGACGCCCTCGTCTCGGGCTCCGCCGCCCAACTCCCCCTCGCCTGAACCGCCCTCACCGCCCCCTCGGAAGGACTTCCCGTGCGCGCAGCCATGCCCTCAGCCCCTGCTCCTCCTCCGCTTCTCCGCCGTGTTGTACCTGGCCACGCCTTCCGGAGCTGACGTACGGGCCGCCATGCAGGCCGGACTCCTGGCCTGCATGACGACCCCCGCCCAGGGCAACGTGATCCCGCCCGGCGCCCTGTACGCCTGCGACAACGGCAAGTTCGGCAAGGGATGGCCCGGCGAGCAGGCCTGGTTCGCGTGGCTGGGGGCGACCGTCGACCGCTACGGCCCTGACCGCTGTCTATGGGCCGTCGCCCCCGACGTCCCGATGGACGCCGCGGCCACCCTCGCCGAGTCGATGCCCTGGCTGGAGCCCATACGCGCCCTGGGCATCCCGGCCGCGTTCGCCGCCCAGGACGGCAGCGAACACGGCCTCATCCCCTGGGACTCGATCGACGTCCTGTTCCTCGCCGGCAGCACCGAGTGGAAGACCTCACCGGCCGCCCACCGCCTGGCACTTGAGGCCCGGGAGCGCGGCCTGGCCGTCCACATGGGCCGCGTCAACTCCCGCCGGCGGCTGCGCATCGCGCAGGCCTTCGGCTGCACCAGCTGCGACGGCACCTACCTCGCCTTCGGGCCCGACACCAACCTCCCCCGCCTCCTGGCCTGGATGAACGAACTCCACACCACCCCAACGCTGTTCGGAGACGAAACATGACGACCCGCCTGCGCCATATCGGCGCCGCGATCATGGGCATCCTCGACCCCATTCCCTCCACCTCGCCCTCCCCCATGACCGAGGAGGAAGGCGCCTGGGTCCGCGCACACGCCTGGACCAAGGGACTGCGCAAGATCGACGACGCCTACCCCCGCGGCTTCCACCGCTGGTGCTCCTGCGAGCGCGGCATCTGCCCCGGCTGCGCCTCCGGGCACCACGACCGGTGCGTCAGCGCCGACGGCCCCCGCGTCGACGAGCACGCCGACACTGTCACCGACGCCCAAGGGTTCGTCGTCGCCGTGATCCGGTACGGACCGGGCCAGCGGCCCTGCCGGTGGCTCTGCCCCTGCCCTCACTCGGCGGACGTCGAAGAGACCGCCGACACCGGCGGCCCCGGGAAACCCACCGCCGCCCGACGGGCCGTGCCCACATCCGGGCCTGCTCCGGACGCCGAGGACCAGCTCACGCTCTTCGCCGACGCCCCGCAGGAGCCCGGGGACGGGGAGGCACCGTGAGGTCCCCGGTCCAGGAGACCCTGCCGTTCGAGGACCTGCCGGAGGTACCGACCGCGTCACCCTGGTGCCAGCGGTGGCGCGAACGGAGGCACTCCTGGGCTCATGTCCGAGACGGAGGCTTCGACGCTCGCCGCTACACCGTGGACGTCATCCCCGACGAGGAGCCCGCCAAGGGGTTCGTGCTCGCACACCATTACTCCGGCTCGTACCCGGCGGTGACGGCGCAGTTCGGCCTGTACGACTTCGTCGACGGCGAGCGGCGGCTCTGTGGTGTGGCCGTGTTCGGGGTGCCGGTGAGCACCGCCGTCCTCACCAAGCCACTGCCCGAGCTCCGGCCTTCTGCGCACGCGCTCAACGCGTTGACTCACTCGTACTGCTCGCCGATGGAGCGCTCAGTGAGTCGACCATGCTGAAGGTAGGTTGACCGACTGGCTCACAGCGGGACAGCGCGCCGAACATGTCAGAGATGGGGGCTCCTAGCATGTTGTGGTGCTGGATGTCCCGAGATTCCCCTTTCCAAGAGTCTGTCCCGGCAGTGCACGTACTGTTCCGGTGTGGTCATGCTGGCGCCGATGCACGCGGAGATCGTGCGCGTCCCGGTGAGCGATGAGCTCGCCTACTGGACGGTCCTGGCTGGGCCCACCCTGGCCGTGGTCGGCGATATCGACGATCACCTTCGTCACCTGCGATTCGGCCGGGCACGCGAGGAGTCGACGACCAAGACTTACGCCAGCCACCTGAAGCGGCTTCATGTCTGGTGTGACGAGCGCGGACTCTCCAGGAGCGAAGCGGCTTTGCGGCTGTCGACGTACGTGATGCACCTGCGGACCACACCCCGGGCGACCAGTGGCCGCGGGTACGGACGGCTGCCGGAGGAGTCGACACTCGCGCCGGCTCTGGCCGCGATCCACGGGTTCTACCTGCACCTGGCCGACCTCGGGCGCGTCGAGGCCGCGGCCGTCGACGCGCTGTTCACAACCGTCCCGGCTCTGGGCTGCGGCGGAACCGTTGTGGTCAGGCCGCGTATCCGCGTGGACGCGCGGCCCAGTCACGCCACGGCGCGGCGGCCGGCAGCGACGCACGAGGAGTTCACCGGTGTGCTGCGGGCGGCAGAGACAGCGCGGGACCGGTGCATGGTGGCGATCATGGCCTGCTGCGCGCTGCGGGTGGGGCAGCTGGTGTCGCTCAGGCGCGAGGACATTCACTTCGTCCCGGCGGGCCGAACGGTGCCGGGGTGCTCCTACATCCAGGGTCCGCACCTGCACCTGCGCAAGCGGGGCGGTCATCCGAAGGGCGCGGCCAACAAGAACCGCAGAACCGTCATCCTGCCCGTGCCCAGCCCGGTGGAGATGCTCTACGCCGACTGGCTGCGGGAGCGGATCGGTATCCGGCGAGCGGCCGACAGCCTGTGGGCCTTCGTCACCTTCCCCGGCCCTACCGGCGATCCAGGCGGCGAAGCACTCAGTGCCCGGCGGGTCCAGGACCTGCTGGCCGACCTCTCCGCCCAGGCCGGCCTGCGGCACCTCCACCCGCACATGCTCCGGCACACCTTCGGCGAGACGGCCGCTGACCTCGACATCGCCCGAGACGTCCTCCAGCGCCTGCTCGGCCACAGCGACGTCGCCAGCCAGGACGTCTACCGCACGGTCGGCGACGCGAAGATCGTGATCGCCGCCAACGCCGTCTCCGACCAGTTCTTCGGACCGTCATGACCTCACCAGCCTCCAACCCGCTCCCCAGTGCTCCGGTGCCCGAGCCGGACTGGCCGTACCTGGTCGAGCACGGACTGGATCGCGAGACCCTTGAACTGCACTTCCCGCTCGGCGCCGACTGGCACACCCTGCGCGCGTGCGCCCACCCCGCTTGCGACCGCCCCGCGGACAAGCACCCCTGGCTGTGCTGGCAGTGCTGCACGGCGTGGCGGAAGGCCGGCTCGCCCGGCGACGTCGCGTCCTGGTGCGCTGCCGCTCCCGCGCCTCCCGCGCGCCGAGTGTACGGCGAGAAGCGGTGCGCGGTCGGCTGCCCGCGGCCGGCGGAAGCGAGCGGACTGTGCAAGAGCTGCGTTAGTGCCCGCAAGGCGACGGGATTATCGGTGGAGGAGTACCTGGCCACCGGCCCGGTTCCGCGTCCGGGCCTGGGCGAGTGCGTCGTACGGGTGTGCTCGCGCTGGGCGGTGCAGAAAGGCAGGCGGTTGTGCTTGCCGCACCAGCGGCAGTGGGCCGATGCGGGCAGGCCCGACCTGCCCCGGTGGGCGCTGACGGCTCCGGCGGTCTACACCACGATGGGCCTCGTCCCCCTGGGCGACCTCGGCGAGACGCTGCGCATCCAGGTCCTGCGCGGCTACGAGACCCAGCTGCGGCAGGGCGGCCGCATCAGCCCCACGCAGGTCAAGGCCGCCATCCGCTGGCTGGTGGACCACTCGGTGACCGATCTGCTCACGGCCGACCTCCCGGCCAAGGGCCAGAGCACGACCTTCCTTCGTCTGTGGCAGCGGTCCGTACCCCTTCTGGATGCCGACCGCGAGTCGGAGCACCGGCGCGTGGTGATCCGACTCAACGTCCTCAATCCCCGCTACGCCGGTCGTATCGTCGACCTCAGCGACGTGCACGCCCCCTGGCTGCTGCGCGCCGTTCAGGAGCACATCCTGCTGCTGTCCTCGTCCGGTGCCTCCACGGCGCGGTTGCAGTCCGCCGGCTACGCGGCTCGCTGGTTCGCGATGTTCCTGCGCACGCTGCCGGGCGAGGGACGCCAGCCGGCGAAGGTCGGACGAGCGGGCATGACGATGTACCTGAGGTGGCTGGCCGCCCGCGCCCGCGACACCGGTGACTACGAGTCCCTCGCCGCCGACGACCCCCGGCGCGAGGTGATCGCCGAGCGTCTGCTGCCGTCGCTGGCCGGTGCTGGCCCGCTGCTGGTGACCCCGCAGCGGCACTGGGGCCTGGTGCACACCCTGCGCGCCATCCTCGATCAGAGCCGGTCGGCGCTGGCCGAGGCCGGCGCCGCCGAGGTGCACCTGCTGGCCCAGGAGGTCCCGCCGTTCCCGGAACGCGACGACACCGACAGCGAACTGGAGGGCCGCTCCCAGGACGCCCTGCCGGAGACGGTGTTCCTTCAGCTGATGGCCGAGGAGAACCTCGCGCTGCTCCAGGACGACACGCCCCGTGACTTCGTCGAACTGTCCCTGCGGGTTGGCCGGCGCCCGTGGGAGGTCCGGCACCTGGAGTTCGACTGCGTCCAGTGGCACGACGTCGACATCGAGGCGCCCGACGGCAGCGTGCAACGCCGCCGCTACCCGCTCCTCGTCTACTGGATGCAGAAGGTACGCCGACGCCACAAGCTGCCGCTGCACCTCACAGACGTCGAGGTGATCACCCGGCAGCAGGACCACCTGCGCCGGGAGTTCCCGCAGTGGTTCGACACCGACGGGCAGCCGCTCTCGCCGCGGCTGCTGCTGTTCCCCACACCGCGGCTGACCCGCGCCAACAAGTTCGGGGAACGCCCCTACGACAGCAGCACCAGCGGGTACTGGCTGGACGTGTGGATGGACCGCATCCCCCAGCTGCTCGACGAACACGACCAGGACTTCGACCGCTCCCGTGTCTTCCCCTACGCCTTCCGGCACACCTACGCCCAGCTGCGCGCCGACGCTGGCGTGCCGCTGGAGATCCTCCAGGTCCTGATGGCTCATCTGGAGCCGTCCACGACGCAGATCTACTACCGGGTCTCGCATCCGCGCCGGGTGGAGGCCGTCCGCGCCATCGCCGCCAAGTACCAGTTCGACATCTCCGGCGGCCGGCTCCGCGCCCGCGGCCCGGCCGACGAGCTCGCCGACCGCGCCCGTGCCGGCGTGGGCCAGGTGCCGGTCCCCGGCGGGACCTGCCACGAGATGAACAACGTCCGCGCGGACGGACACGGCTGCCCGGTGTACTACCGGTGCTTCTCCTGCAAGTTCTTCACCACCGACTTCACCCAGCTCCCCGAACTGCGCCAGCTCCGCGACAGCAAGGCCGAGCAGCTCGTCCGTCTGGAGGCCGCCTACGGCAGCCTGCTCGTGCCGGGGCCGCTGAGCCGGGCGAACACGGAGCTTCTGCGCCAGGAGCTCGTCCAGATCGACGAGCTCATCAGCAAGTGTGAGACCGACCTCGGCTCGCTGACCGAGGAGGACAAGGCCACGGTCGAGGCGTGGCTCCACAGCCGGGACCGGTTCCTCACCGTGATCCCCGGCGCCGCCGTCCTGGCGGGCCGCCAGCAGCTGGCCCAGCCGACCGTCGACCCGATCCTGCTGACTGGGAAAGCAAGGTGACCGGCGGCCTCAGCCCGCAGGGGCAGAAGCCGAAGGGCCTGGCTCCCGAGCGCGCGACCGTCCTGGACGCGGGCCGGCAAGCCGCCGCGGCTCGCCGCCGTGCAGACAGCGAGGCGTGCCGACAGCGCGTGCTGGACGTCATCGCCGGTATGCGCAAGACCCGCAAGGCGCTCTCCGACGCGGAGATCACCCGGCGCGCCGCGGTCAATCCCCAGTACTTGCAACGGCACCGAGACCTCAAGGCCGAAGCGGAAGCCGTCCGCGCGCACCTCGCCGACGACCGGCCACGGGCCGCGGCCGCCGCAGCGGCCCGCCAGGACGCGGGCCTGGCGGTGGAGAACCGCATGCTGCTCGAACAGAACACAGCCTTGCGCCGGGACCTCGAAGCGGCGAGAACCGAGCTGCGCGCCGTCCGCGTACGCGACCTCGCTGCCAGCGTGCTGGGCGACCTCGCGTCGACACCGGGCCGGGACGCGGAAGTCGAGGCTCTGCGCGGAGAACGGGACCAGGCCCTGGCTGCGATGCGGCGCGCGGACACGGAACTGCTGGCACTGCGCAACGTCATTCAACGCCTCATGGTGGAGAACACCCGGCTGCTCCGGAACAAGCATCAGCCGCCCGGCGATAGTTGATTCGGGCCTGGTTCGGGGTTCACGGCAGTCCCGCTCTCGGTCATTGACCGCCATCCCATCGCCTCCCATCCCAAGGTCTGCGAGTGGGGGTCTCCACGATCCCCATAAAGATCATCGAAGAGGCTCGGCGCTGGGGACGTGCGGCCGGGGCTCGCGACTCCTGCTGATCGCCGGTCGAGTGGGCCGCCAGGTCATCACCCGGAGGTCTGGGCAGGATGATCCGGGGACGCGGTGGCTACACATCAGGAGTGCCGGGGCGGAACTCGTAGAAGTACGCACCACTCCCGCCGCCCACGATCAGGCCGGAACCGTCGGATGTCCAGGCGCAGGCGGACAGCTGCCCTGCGGTGCGCGTCATAGTGAGAGCCTGCTCTGATGTTCGGTCCCAGATCACCACCGTCGCCTCTCCGGCCGTGGCGAGCCAGGTGCCATCCGGCGCGATCGCCACCGACTTCACCGCGCCGGTGTGTCCGGTGAGGGTGGCGGTCCGGGTCCACTTGCCGCTGGCCCGATCCCAGATCACCACCGTCGCCTCTCCGGCCGTGGCGAGCCAGGTGCCATCCGGCGCGATCGCCACCGCACTCGCCGGGTCGGTACGTACGTTGCCGATCACCACGGCCATACTCGAGGCGGTGTGTCTGTCGGCGATCGCCACCGACTTCACCGCGCCGGTGTGTCCGGTGAGGGTGGCGGTCCGGGTCCACTTGCCGCTGGCCCGATCCCAGATCACCACCGTCGCC
>NZ_JBSGBN010000075.1:25501-25931 GCF_053601275.1 Streptomyces sp. NPDC004752
CTCTCCGGCCGTGGCGAGCCAGGTGCCATCCGGCGCGATCGCCACCGACTTCACCAAGCTGTCTCCGGTGAGGGTGGCGGTCTGCTGGCCGCTGACCCGGTCCCAAATCCCCACCGTCACGACGCCGTGGCGCTTGACCTTGTCGGCCGTGGCCAGCCAGGTGCCGTCCGGCGCGATCGCCGCCGCCTCAACCCAGCCGGTGCGGCTGAGGGTGGCGGTCTGCTGGCCGCTGGCCCGGTCCCAGATCCGCACCATGTCGCCGCTGGCCGTGGCCAGCCAGGTGCCGTCCGGCGCGATCGCCACCGCCGCCCCCCAGTCGGTGTCTGCGGTGACGGTGGCGGTCTGCTGGCCGCTGGCCCGGTCCCAAATCCGGACCCTCCTGCCATCGCCAGCGGTGGCGAGCCAGGTGCCGTCCGGCGCGATCGCCACC
>NZ_JBSGBN010000075.1:26029-48598 GCF_053601275.1 Streptomyces sp. NPDC004752
CGGTCTGCTGGCCGCTGGCCCGGTCCCAAATCCGGACCCTCCTGCCATCGCCAGCGGTGGCGAGCCAGGTGCCGTCCGGCGCGATCGCCACCGCCAACACCCGGCTGCCGTGTCCGAGGGTGGCGGTCTGCTGGCCGCTGGCCCGGTCCCAAATCCGCACGGTATCGTCTTCGCCGACCGTGGCGAGCCAGGTGCCGTCCGGCGCGATCGCCACTGCATCCACTGAGCTGGTGTGTCCAATCAGGACGCGCTGGAGGGCTGGGTCGGGGAGATCCGGTGGCGGCCATTGGTTGACGAGAGCCGGCTGGCTGAACTGGGCCTGCCGGGCGGCGACCTGGTCGTGCCAACTGGCGAGTGATGCAAGGCGGCTGTACAGGATGGTGGTCAGCGCGTGGGCGGGCACGGTCGGCCCGAGCAGGTGTGCAGTAAGGGCCAGGTCGCGGGTTCGTGCCGCGGCGGCAGGGGTGGGGATCTGGGCGCAATCCCTCGTGGGGGCGTTGGGGCCTCGGTGGTACAGGCGCCTTTCGACCCACCGCAGGTCGCCGGCGACGGCTTCGGCCTGCTCGGTGCGGTGCGCGTCCAGCAGGTGACCGATGGCGTGATCGAGCATGTAGCCGTCGGTCAGCTCCCACCACGCGGTGAGCGGCTGCGGCGCGGAAACGCCGAGCGGCTCGGCCCGGGGCAGGTCGGCCTCGAAGGTACACACCAGCGCGGAGTTGAGTGCGGTGAGGCGTTCGCGACCGAGCTCACCCCGCAGGTAGTCGCGGATGACGTCGTGAAGGATCAGCCGGCCGCCGTCGGCACGGTCCATGGTGACCAGAGACAGGTCGCTCAGGGCCTTGCACAGCTGTCGAGCCTGCAGCTCGCCCAGTTCTCCGGTGGCCTCCCACAGCCTGGCCGCGATGGAAACGGGGATGGCCTCGTCTGCGGCGAAGATTCCGAGTTCGGCTAATCTCTGCTCCCGGCCTGGGGGCAGGAGTTCGGTGGCGGCTTCCACGGTCGCGCGCACCAGTTTCTTGCGCCGGTCGGGATCGTCGAGCAGTTTCTTGTCCTGCGCGGGGCCATCGGGGCCCGAGGAAGTAGCTAGATCGTCCACGCCGACCGGTCCCTGCTTCGCCAAATGCTTGAGCACGGCCTTGGCAGCTGTAGCGGGGTCGGCTCCCGTGTCCAACTGCGCGGCGATCACCCGGTTCGTCAAACGCAGCAGCAGGGGCCAGCGGCCGGTGACCCGCAGCAGTCCCCGGGTCGTCTCCTCCGGCAGGGGCGGCAGTTCCCAGGTCAGCACCTTGCGGGCCTGTGCTGTGGACATCTCGTCGACCCGGATCCGCTTCGCAGCCGACGGGAGACTCTCCGGACGACGCGTCGTGACCAGACGCACACATCGGCGACCGCCGATGAGGAACGGGGCGAGCTGCTCCTCGCTCCAGACGTCATCGACGACCAGCAGGAAGCGGTGGTCGGCATGCTGGTCCAGCAGCCGCCCCAGGTGGGCGCCGGCCAGTGCCGGGTCTTCGAAGGGCGTGGTGTCCTCGGTGATGAAGCGGGTGGCCTCGCCGACCTTCCTGGCGATGTCGACCTTCAGACGCACGTCGCGGCCCACGGTGACGACGTACACCCGTTCCGCGAAGTGCCGCCGCACCCGGTGGCTGGCGCACACAAGGTTGGCGAGCGTCGTCTTCCCGAAGCCGCCCGCGCCTTCCAACGCCGTGGTGATCCCCACCGTGCCGCTCTCCTGGGAGCACACCGCAGCGACGACTTCATTGATCTCGGCGCGGTCGACCACCCAGTCCTCCACTCCCTGTGCCGCTGGCGGCGGACGGAGCCGCTGGGAAGGGAAGTCAAGGTGGATGTTTTGCTGGTTGCCGTCGCCAATCTGGAAGAAGGCAGGTCCGTTGAAAGTATTGCCGGTCACACCTTCCTCGCTCGGACTGGCCATCATGCTCCCGGCCCGAAGCGGTTCTCCTGCCGGTTGCCGTTGCCGATCTGGAAGGCGGTGGGGCCGTTGAAGGTGTTGCCGGAGACCTGACCCCCGTCGGCCTGCGCCCGAGGGGCGTGTTGTTTAACCAGTGCGCGCAGCTCGGCGACCAGGCAATCACGCTCCGGCCCGTCAACGCTCTCCAGCAGGTCCCCGAACCAGGCCCGCCACAAGCCTTCCTGACGGATACCTACCCCTTCGACAAAGCCCTGATCGGCCCTCGCCAGAGCAGCTGCCGTCTCGTCAAGATGCCTTAGCGCGCTATGGGTCTGCGGTCCGTCGCCGCGACCGAGCAACCGAGCAACCGTCTGCCGTAACCCTGTCCAGGCGTCTGTACCCGCAGCCTGCACCACAGCGGTTCCGCCAGCCGCCGCCAGAGCCGCCAATGCCTCATCCAGCAACTCCGCCACCCTCAATCGCATTCCGTCATATGGGGCTGATCCCCCGCACGTTCCGCGCTCAACCTCCGTGTGAGACGAGACGCCACGCGAAGACTGAAGGTTCCCCGTCCCGCTCATGCGGACCTGCGACGGGCCGGCTTCCGCCATCGCCACTCCAGTCGGACTGTCGGGAACGCCCGCGCTGACCACAGAACTCCAGTGACTCAACGCATCGACTCACAGATCGCACATGATGTGACCTGGGACAATGGTGGCTTCCGGTGCGCAGAAGGAGCCGTACACCGAGTCGCTGGTGTGCTCGCGGTTCGTCCTGCTGGATGAGTGCCCGGCAAATTCGGAGTCGTGGTTCCTCGCGAACTGCCTAAAACGCCTGCTCGCCAGTGGTGTACACGGAGTCGTCTCGTTCGCGGACCCTGTCCCGCGCCGGACAGCCTCGGGAGTTCTGGTCATGCCCGGGCACGTCGGCACGATCTACGCCGCGACGAACGCCGTGTACGCCAGCCGGGCCACCGCCCGGACGGTGAAGCTCCTGCCGGACGGCACCGTCTTCCATAGTGGAGTGCGCGCGGGTTCCGGAGGAGCGCAGGCAACCTGAGAACGTGCATCTCAGCAGGTCAAACAGGGGGCTATGCGCCCCTGATCCCTTCCGTGGAATCTCTGCAGTAACTCGCAAAATCTGCGAGTGATCGCAGTAATATGCGTTCTTGTGTCAGATTCTGAAAGTCGCGTGCTGACGCTCGTGCGCCCGGCTCCGGATCCGACGGCCGTGATGGACCCGGCCGACGTGTCGGTGGAGACCGGGCTCGCGGACGTGGTCACGCTGCAGCGGCGGCGCCAGGCACGGATCTCGGTGCATGACGAGGAGAGCTTCTTCCTCGACACGCTGTCCGAGTACCAGTGGGCGCGCGACGCGGCCGGTCTGGCGCCTACGACGCTGGATGGGCTGATCAAGCCGGTGATCGAGGTCTGCGAGTTCTACGGCACCGTTCCGTGGCAGCTGACGTCCCGTGAGGTCGACCGGTACTTCGCTGGGCCGGGCAAGCGGGCCCAGTCAACCCTGCGTGGCAAGATCAACAAACTTGACGCGTACTTCGCGTTCCTGGAGCAGCGCTACGCCGGCGAAATCATGCGCCGCTTCGGCGCCTCCGTCGAATCGCCGATCGACCCGTTCAACCGGCCGCGGCACCGTGGAGACTTCGGGCTGCGCATTCCGCCCTCCCAGACGGCGATGAAGGACTTCTTCGGCCGGTGGCGCGAGGACCTGCCGAACGCGCGGAAATACACGGTGGCATGCCGCGACTACGTGATGACGAAGGTCGCTTACCTCTCCGGCGTTCGGGCCGCGGAGCTGTGCGGGGTGTGCCTGGGCGACATCCACTGGGAGCACGGCCAGTGGGGCCGGTTCGTCGTCCTGGGCAAGGGAGCCCGGGGCTCCGGCCCCCGGCCGAGGGAGGCGTACCTCTTCCAGGAGGGCCGTGCCCTGCTGTGGTGGTACATCGAGGAGATCCGGGGCGAGTTCGGAGACGATGCGGAGCACCCGCGGGCGCCGCTGTGGCCCTCGGAGCGCAAGTCGAAGGCGATTGCGGATCTGAACGTCCCGATCGCGCCCGCGATCGTGCCCTCGACGTTCCGCAAGGCGTTGCACACCGCCGCCGCGCACTACCTGACGGGCCCGGTCACCGACCTGTTTCCGCACCTGCTCCGGCACGCCTGCGCGACCCACAACTACGAGCGTGGGATGACACTTTGGGAGGTCCAGAAGGTCCTCGGACACGACTGGGCAACAACGACGCTTCGGTACATGGCGACTGCGCACGCTGATCCGGAGCTCGCGAATCTGGCGGCCAGCTCCCGGGCAGCCCAGCGACTGGTGATGGACAAGGGGAACCTTCGGTGAAGTGGAATCTGCGGATGGTGGCCGCCCAGCGGGACTTGTGGCGGCCGACCGAGGTGCTCGCCGCCTTTCAGCAGGTCGGGTTCAACCCGTCGCTGAGCAAGGTGGCGGCGCTGTGGAGCGGCACGCCGGTCACGGTGCGCCTTGATGACCTGGACAAGATGTGTGCCGCGCTGAACTGCACGGTCGCCGAGTTGCTCCAGGCCGAGCCGCTCAAGGCGGGCCAGGCAGCGCCGGAGTCCGGCCAGCGCGCGGTCGGCGCGGAGGAGCAGCCGTCGGCGGGGCCGGTGCCGCGCGGCCGTCGTGTTGCTGGTCCGCGCTCGCTCCCGCCGAGCTGAGGATCGGACGGGTGGCCAATCGTGGGGAGGGGCTGGCGCGGAGCTGCCCGGTGTGTCTTGGATGGCTGGTGGTGCACTGGTACCGGGTGTGCAACGTGTGTCGGCCCTGGGTGCGGAGTCACCCCGAGCGCGGGGTGTGCCCACGGTGTCGGCACGAGGCGCACCTCAACACGGATGGGCTGTGCAAGCCGTGCCTATCTGCGATCCGGGCCGAGGACGACGCCGAGTGGGCCTTGGGCCTGGAGGAGGCGCGGCCGAGGCCGGTTCAGCTCACGGTCGGCGGCACGTACGGCGACCGCTCGGTGTCGTCCCGACCCCTGCGCCGGCCCACCAAGAACGGCTCGAAGGTGGGGCATGAGTGGTGGACCAAGCTCCGCCAGCAGCTGGCCGCTCCCGCCGGCCCGCCGGTGCTGGAGGCGCAGGTCCGCGGTCAGATACCTCTCTTCACCGTCCCCCGGGTGCTGGGCAACACCACGGTCAGCGCGATCGTCGACCGGCCGGTTGACGGATGGGAACAGGCACGCCCGGTGCTCGAAACGATCGAGGCCGAGCACGGGATGACCGCAGGATGGCGCCGCAAGGTCGCCGATATGGTCCGCCTCGCCCTGGCCGTGCGCGAGGCCGAGGGAGCCGCGCGGCTCCCCGAGGCCATGCTGCGGGACCTGCCGACCAACGGGGACGCGGTCCGTCTGGTCCTGCTGCGGGCCGAGCTCCTGGAAGAGGCCGAGAAACCCATGCGGTTCTCCATCTCCGACCAGCCGGCCCGCACCCCGTACATCACCGCCCCGGCGCCACTGCCACCGCGGGCACCGCGCCAGTGCAAGGACTGCTGCGCCTGGATTCCCGTCGCTCGACGGGCAGGCTTCGTCTGTGATCCGTGTCGGCACTGGCGGGAGCGGACCGGGCGGGGCCGGTGCTGCCGCTGCGGCCGCGACGGGCTGGCCCTGCGCGCCGGCCGCTGCCGCAGCTGCCACCCCTACCGCCTGCTGGACGCGGCCCGCCCCGCCTCCCGGCGGTTCACGCAGCTGGTGATCTCGCTGCCGATCGGCAAGGGCGGCCCCTTCGAGGCGTACCCGGTGGGCGAGCCAGAGCTGCCGGACTACGACGAGCGGCGGCCTGCGTTGCACACGAGCCGCGGGCAGGAAGCACTGTTCAATCTCCGGCGTGACTGGGCTCCGGTGCTGGCCCGGCTGCGAAGCGCGCCCGTCGGCGAGCCGCCGCTGACTGCGAACGCCCGCCACCTGGTCGAGGAGTTCGCACGCGATCGGCCGGGGCAGCGGCCGGACTACAAGAAGAACACCCGCACGCTCACGATCCTGATGTACTGGCTCGGCGCCGAGACCGCGGTCCTTGAGCGCGATGTGTACGACCTCGCCGGGATCGACACGAACCTCGCGGCCAAGCCCGTCTGCCAGTTCCTGCATGCCCGCGGCCTGCTGGTGGAGGACCCCGACCTGCATCGGGACGCGGATCTGGCGTGGATCGAGTCGACGCTCGCCGCGCTGCCGGAGCCAGTCGCGAGCGAGGTGGGCACGTGGGTGAAGGTCATGCGCGAGCAGGGCCGCCGCGAGGGCGAGCCCCGCGGATACGACGGCATCCGCCGCTACCTCACTACGCTCCAGCCCACCCTCACCGTCTGGACCACGACGGCCGGCGTGAACTCACTGAGGGAGATCACGAAGGACCACGTCGAGAACGCCGTGGACGGCCTGTCCGGCTACGCCCGCCGAGGGCTGGCAACGGCCTTGCGCAGCCTGTTCCGCGCGCTCAAACGCGAACGAATGATCTTCCGCAACCCCACCCGGCACCTCCCGGTCGGCGACCTCAAGGGCATCCCGAAGTCCATCCCCTCCGACCTCCTTATGGGGTTGCTCGACCAGACGGCGACGCCGCTCGGTCGCCTCGTCGTCGCCTTGGCCTCCATCCACGCACTGCCCGGACACGAGATCCAAACCCTGCACACCACGGGCCTCGACCTCTCCCGCGGCACCCTCGAAGTACGGCGCGGCTTGCTGCGGCACACGCTCTACCTGGAGGAGCTCACCCACCAACTCGCCGCCGACTGGACGACCTACCGCTACCAACGGTGGCCCGCCTCAGCCAACCCCCACCTGCTGGTCAGCCAGAAGACCGCGGTCGACCCCGACCACCCGACCGTCAGCATCGGCCTGCTGAGCGGAGCCCTTCCCCGCGGGCTGACGCTGAGCGGTCTGCGACAAGACCGCATCCTCAATGAGGCGTCCGAAAGCGCCGACCCGCTCAGACTGATGCGCCTGTTCGGCATCACCGAGCAGACCGCCATGCGTTACGTCACTGCCGCCCACCCTGAACGCACCGCCAAGTTGCCCATGTAGCTGGTGCGGGTTGCATATATGAGGTGCACAGCGACCGGTTGACGAACCGGTCAGGCAGGGCGCGCAGCCGCCCATGACGAACCGGCCTTCCCGCTCCGTCAGCGCATGCGAGCCTGGTTTCGGTGGCTGTGGAGGGGCGACCAGCCAGCGATCACGGGTCCGCGATGTCGAGGGTGACCTTCGACAGGGGGCAGCTCACGCACGTCAGGACATAGCCGTCGACTTGCTGCTGTGGCGTGAGGCAGTTCGGCTCGTTCTGCGTGACTTCTCCGCTGCGGAGTCGCACCATGCAGTCGCCGCAGTTCCCGACCGTGCAGGAGTACGGCATCGGCAGCCCCGCGGCGAGTCCCGCGTCAAGCAGTGTCTGGCCGCGCTCGACCACCACCGTGCCGACGGCGTGCCCGTCCTCCTCGACAGTCATCTCCCGCGGCACCGTCACCGCGGTCCCGGTGCCCGCTCCACTGGCGAAGCGCTCCTGGTGCACCAGCTCGACCGGGACTCCCAGCCCGGCCACGACGCCCTGGACGGCGTCCATCAGCGGTTCGGGACCACAGGTGTAGTAGTGAGCGTCCCTGGCCGGGACCAGGCCGGTGATCCAGCGGCGTATGCCGTCCGCGTCGAGCCGCCCGCCGCGGCGGGTCAGGACGTGGGTGACCGAGAGCCGGTCGGGATGGTCCTTCGCCAGCCGGGTCAGCTCGTTGGCGAAGATGATCTCGTCCGTGCTGCGGCTGCTGTAGAGCAGCGCGATCCGGTCGCGGCCCCGCCGGTCGGCGAGCCTGGTGCGGATCATGCTCATCATCGGTGTCACGCCGCTGCCCGCCGCGACGAGCACGATCTCGTCCGGGGGCTGTGGCTCGGTGTGGAAGGACCCCGACGGGCCGCGCACCGCGAGGCGGTCCCCGGCCCGGAGGCTCCGGTGTACGTGGGTGGAGAACCGGCCGCCGTCGATGTGCTTGACGGTGACCTCCAGCCGGGACGCCCCGGGTGCCGACGAGGCCGAATAGGCCCGTCGTACCAGGCGTCCGTCGATGTCGGCGACAAGGGTGAAGAACTGGCCGGGCCGGAAGTCGAACGATCCCGGGTTCCGGTCGGCGTCCTCAAGCACGAGGGTGACCGCGGTCGGTGTCTCTCTGCGCACCTCGGTGACGCGCACCTCCCGCAGCGGGTTCTCCGTCCCTGCGTCCTTCGTCTCGCCGTCGTCGGTAGGACGTCGGCGCAGGAAGCCACGGCGCCGCCCTTCTTTGCTGGGCTCGACGTCCTCGTAGCCCTCCTTCCGCAGCCCTGAGCGGTAGAGACGGTTTGTCGCCAGCCGTAGCAGCCGGGTCACCCCCGGGATCGCCCCGACGAGCTTCAGCAGGAAGGCAGGTGGACCGTCCTCGGCGTTGGCCGAACCGACGGCGAGGTGTTCTCCCGCGAGCGCTATCAGATCCGGCGCCGTGCTCAGGTCGAGGTGCGCGCCGGGGGTCCACAGCCGTGAGCGGGCCACGGCGTCGTTGCCGGTCACCTCGGCGTGCTCGACGTCGATGAGCAGCGCCAGGTGCGGGGGCATCCCGCGCAGCGCCATCGTCTCCAACAGCGCGGGATCGTCGGTGATCGCGCCGCGACCGCGGACATGCAGCACACCGCTGCGGCCCGGTACGAGCGCGGCGAACGAGAGCCTGTCGTCCTGCAGCAGGTTGTGGAGCGTGTCTGCGCGTTTGTTGCCCTTCCGGTCTGGGATGACGAGCGTGCGGCTGTCCAGGATCCGCGCCGCCGTCTGCCGGTCCCCGCGGGGACTCGTGTCGCTCCCACCGGACGAGTCCCACGTGGACAACGCGAGGAACGGTGCCGCGGCCAGGAACTCGACGACGCCGGGTCGGCGCAGGGGGCCGTCCCCCGCGATCTCGGTGGCCGGCCCGGCCGGGGCGGGCGGCTGCCACAGGCGGGACCGGAGGACGGCCTGGGCGCAGTGCACGTACGCCTCCTCGATGTCGACGGTCGTCTCCGCGCCCTTCCGCGCGGCCACCGAACCGTTAACGCGCAGGATCTCCCCGACGCCCGGCAGGAGGAAGAAGAACGAGACCGGACCGTGCGGGTCGCTGGCCTCGGGCAGGGAGAACGAGATCCTTGTGGGCGAGTGGACGTGTGCGAACCCCGGTATGCCGCCGATGAAGGTCGTTCTGCTGGTGCCGTCCGCGTCCCGGTAGCCGAGGGCCGCGATCGGGCACAGGGCGAGGACGGTCTGGCAGCCCTCGTCGAGGGCACTGATCTGCTTGAGCATGACCGCCGACGCCGGGCGGCCGACGGTGGCCTCGACCTCGTCCACCGTCGTCAGCCGACCCAGGGTGCTCAACTGGTTTTCTTGCTGCACAAGGATTCCTTTCAGCCGGGGGTCGACCGGCCCAGGCGCCAGTAGCCGAGGAACGAGATGTCTCGCTTGGGCACGCCACGGTCGTTGACTAGATGCCGCCGCAACGTCGTGGCCAGCCGGGACTCGCCCGCGACCCATGTGTAGAAGCGGCCGGACGGCAGCGACGCGCGGCGCACCGCGTCCAGCGCGAAGGTGCCGGGCCGCAGATCTTCGTCGTCGCGGCTGAACCAGTGGATGCGGACGCCGGCGGGCGCCTCGACGGACCGGATGTCGGCCGCGGCCGACACTTCCAGGTAGACCTCCGTGGCCAACGAGGGCGGTGTTCCGTCGAGGATCGACAGGATGGCGGGCAGCGCGGTCTCGTCGCCGACCAGCAGCTGCCCCTCCGCGTGCTCCGGCAGCCGGTACATGGTGCCGATGTCGAAGATCCCCGCCGGGTCGCCCGGCTCGGCCCGGCGCACCCAGGACGACATGGGCGAGTCACCGTGCACTGCGAACTCGATGTCGATCTCGTCGTCCGCGGGCCGCGCACGCCGGATCGTCAGGTTGCGGACCCACGGGCGCACCGACTTCGGCAGCAGCATCAGCTGGGCGATCCATGCCTCGTTCGAGACGGTCGGCATCCGCAACGCGGTCTGTCCCTCGCGTGGGAAGAACAGGCGAACCGCCTGGTCGTTGTCGGCGACGACCAGGTCCCGTACGGCCGGGCCGCCCAGGGTGAGGCTCGCGAAGCCCGGCGTGAGGAACTCACGGCGGCGCACCTCCACCGTGATCATCGTGCGTGACTCGGGCAGGTACACCTTGGGGATCACGGCCTGCCCCCCACGGCCGGAATGGCCTTGTTTTCGCAGGTCATGGCACTATTGTGAGTAATAGCTCAGCTCTTTGGCTACTCGCTTTTCGCGCCTTGAGGAGGCCCCCGGATGCCGTCGGCCGACCGCCGTCTTCAGCCACGTCGCAAGCCCCGCCAGGTGCGCGCGGAACTCACTCGCGACCGCCTCCTCACCGCGGCTGCTCACGTTTTCGCCGAGCACGGCTACGCTGCGGGCACCACCAACCGCATCGCCGAGCGCGCCCATATCTCCATCGGCTCGCTCTACCAGTACTTCCCGAACAAGGACGCCATCCTCGCCGAGCTGCTGGTGCGGCACATCGACCGCGGCAGATGGACGCAGGCCGATCAACTCGATCTGTCCGCCGGGAGTTTGGAGGCGACGGTTCGAGCACTGGTCCGCGATGCGATCGACAACCATCGCGACGATCCGCAGCTGCTGCGGATCATGTTCGAGGAGGCGCCAGTCTCGCAGGAGCTGCTCGACACGATCGCCCGGCACGAAAGGAAACGTGTCGATCAGGTGCGCGACCTCCTCGCCCGCCACCCCGACGTCCACGTACAAGACCTCGACGCCGCGGCCGAGTTGATCGTGTTCACCGTGGAGACGAACACGCACAAGCTCATGGCCTACCCGCGGACCACCCCGGTCGAGACGTTCGAGAACGAACTGGTGGCCATGGTCACTCGCTATCTGCGCGGCGATCAGTAGCCGATCACGCGCAGCGCCGACGAGGTCAAGGGGAGAGCCAAGGCGGTCCCGGCAACAAGCAGCTGCTGTCGGGACCTCGCGCTCTTCAGAGCACTCGCCGAACGGGAACCCGTAGCTCTTGCGCCCTGTATGGCTGTTGCACATACGAGTTCCGGTATTCGAGGCATCAGGAAACCACGAACTCGCGCGCTTCCGAGCGCACGGCGCAGAAGATCCGCCGCCAGGAGCAGGGTCACCAGTACGCCGAAGCCCAGCTCATCGCGCTCGGGGCTCCGGTGCCACAGGCCGGGTGCAACCCGGCCGTCTGGCTTCGGGAGGCCCTGGTCGCGGTCGGCGCCCGCAACGTACGGCACCGCGGAGCGCACCGCTACGTATGGCGGCTCGGCAGAAACCGGCGCGAGCGCGAGCAGATCAAGCTCGGCCTCCCCGCCCAACGGCCCTATCCCAAGCAGCCCGACCCCGAAGCGATCGCGGTCTGAGGGCTGTTCAGCCGCGCAGTCCGTACCGCCCGCCGCGGTCGCCGCCCATTGTCCCGTGCTCCCTCAGGAGGAGACCCATGCCCGCCCTCTGGAATCCGCCGCCGACCCTCTCAGTGCACCAGCTCGAAGGCCTTCCCGAGATCGGCCACGCACACGGCCCCAAGGACACCGCCCCCTGGTCGACGCGGCCCGGGAACCGAACCCGATACAGCATCCACGCCGTCGACACCGCCCAGAGCAAGTTGCTCGTGTCGATCAGCAGCGTCGTCATCGCCGGCGGAGACACCGAGTACCCGCACCCCCAAC
Organism: Streptomyces sp. NPDC004752; assembly: GCF_053601275.1. Taxonomy (NCBI): domain Bacteria; kingdom Bacillati; phylum Actinomycetota; class Actinomycetes; order Kitasatosporales; family Streptomycetaceae; genus Streptomyces; species Streptomyces sp. NPDC004752. The sequence continues at coordinate 37,671 of NZ_JBSGBN010000075.1, forward strand.
GAGGCGTCACCGGCTGGGCCCCCCTCACGCGTTTCGACCTCATCCTCCTCACCCACCTGCGCACCAGCGGCTCGTACGCCGGACACCAGTGCCACCACCACATACGTGCCTACCCCGAGGCACGGCCCTGCTGGCACTGCAAAGCCCGTCCGCCCGAGGCCCAGTGCACCTACTTCACCGCCTCCCAGCCTCACCAGACCGGCCCCGTCAGGGATGCCCGCTAACCCGCCCACCAGGAAAGAGGAACCATGTCGCACTCCAACCACCTGTACGCCGACCCGGTCGCCTTCGCCGCGACCCGGCACCGCATTGTCATCAACCTGTCCGGCGGAAAGGACGGACTTGTGGCCGGCCTGACCGCGATGGACGCTGCCCGCCAGGCCGGTGTCGCCGACCGCGTCTGGACCGCCCACGCGAGTCTGGGACCGATGGAGTGGCCCGCCGTCACCGTGGACGGCGTCCGCTGGCCGAGTGCCAGCGAACTCGCCGCACAGCACAGCCATGCCCTCGGCGTGCCGCCCGAGCGGCATGTCGAGATCCGCCGCAGCCGTGAAGTTGACGGTGAGCGGGTGCCGTTCGATCTGCTGACCTTCATCGCGGAGCGGGGCGACTGGCCCTGGCTCGGTAGGGCCCGCACCTGCACCGGCCCGTGGAAGACGAAGATGGTGTACCAGGCGTTCACCCCGCAGGTCCGCGCGCTCAGGAGGGAAACGGACGGCCCGCTGATGTTCGCCAACGTGCTCGGGATGCGGGCCGAGGAGAGCCCGGACCGCCGCAACCGGGAGGCGTGGCGCCGTACGACCGACAACTCGGCCCGGGTCGTCGACGAGTGGCTGCCCGCCCACCAGGTGAGCACCGAGGAGGTCTGGGACCGCACGATCAGTGCGGGGCTGCCCTACCACTGGTGCTACGACTCGTACCCCGGCGCCAATGACCGGCGTGGTTCCAGTCGCTGTTCGTGCTCGGCCTGCACCCTGGCCAACCACCGCGATCTGCTGCTGACCGCCGGGCGCCGCCCGCGGCTCGCCGAGCTGTGCGCGCTGGTGGAACGCGTCCGCCAGGTGCCGTTCAACCCGAACATCACCATGGCCGAGCTCATCGCGCTGTCCCGTCGGCGCGACGCCCCGGACCCTGGCGTCGAGGTTGAGGAGACCGAGGACTTCGAGCGGATGGAGCGCGACGTCCACGTCGCCTTGCGCAAGCCGCCCACATGGGACTCCAAGGCCCGTACCGGGCCGGGCGAGCTCCTGCACAGCGCCGCCGGGTGCGATGGCTGCAGCTGACCACCACACCGGCGCTCACCCCCATTTGGGAGGGATACTCAATGACGATGACGACGACCCAGCGCATCCTCGACCTCGCTGCGGCGGCACCGGCCAGCCACGGCGAGGACCTGGTGCTGCTCCTGGGCGAGGCGAACGAGCTGTACCAGCAGGGCCTGCAGGCTCTGCACCGGGAGGTAGCAGAGCGCCTCGGCGGACTGGCCACCGCGGACCTGATGTTCGCCGCGGAGAAGGTCGGCATGCCCTGTGAGGCCTCAACGGATCGCGACGAGGTGATCCTGCTGCTGGCCCTGGTCGAGTGGGAGATGACTCCGGCCGCCATGGCGTTCATGGAAATGGCTGAGGCCGCCGCGCGCCGCGGGGTCTGCTTGATCCCCGAGGAGTAGGCCGGGAGCCGTCAGCGCGACCGCCGGCGAAAAACCTTGAGCCGCGGGCTGGACCTCCCTCCGAAACTTCTGCCATTATTTGCTTTGTGAGCCGGGCTGGCCGGCGCACTGCTGACAGAACGGACGGTTCTGCCATGACCTCGCGCCGTGAGCCTCGCCTGGCCGACGCTGCCGAGATCGCGGCTGAACATGGTCTGACGTCCGCACGGATCAGCCAGTTCTACACCGAGCGCACGGAGAACACGGCCGGCAAAGCGTTCCCCGAGCCTGTCGACAAGCGCGGCCGCGCCCGCCTGTGGGACCACGCGGAGGTCACCGAGTGGTTCGCCCACCGGGCGCCGGCGCGGCTCGCTGGACACACACCGCCCTCCCGCGACCCGGAGGAGCTGCTGAACGCCTCGGACGCCTCGAGGTACCTCGGCTACAAGAACACCAACCAGGTCAACACCTTCCTCCGCGACCACCCCGGTTACTTCCCCGAACCGGACGACGTCGAAGAGAAGGGCACGGCCGAGAACCCTTACCGCCGGCAGCTGTGGAAGGTGCAGACCCTGCAGGCGTGGATGGCCACCCGGCCCGGCCGCGGAAGACGAGCCGGAGCCAAGGAGGCGCCGCCCCTGCCCGAGGTTCCCGCCGACGGCGATCCCGACGAACTGCTGGGGGCGAGCCAGGCGGCCGCGCTGCTGGGGTACAAGAGCGTCGGCTCCTTCTCCAGCAGCCTGTCCCAGGGCAACCTTCCGCTACTGAAAGATACGGACGGGGTTGCCGAGAATGCCGGGCGCCAGAACGGGCGTCGGCGGTGGACGCGCCGGCGCATCCTCCAGCAGGCCGCCCAGCGGTCCAAGAAGTAGTACCCGGCGGTGAGCGGACCTCCGCGCACCGCCCCATGAACGCGGCCCCCGGTTTTGGGAGTTGGTCCCTTGCGGGCCGGGCGTCGCACGATGGCCGGCATGGCGTGGTTCGCCACCACGCCCCGCAGCAGCATCTGCTGCTGCGGACCGGCCATCGCTTATCTTCCAGCACCTGTTCTTGAACTTGGACCTGATCACCCCAGAGCGATGGGAACCGCCATGACCCGCTTCACCTGCGGAGGCTGCGGCACTCTCAACACTGACCGCGATGCGTGCGAGGCGTGTGCCACCGCCAGCCCGACGGCCACCGTCGAGGGGCTTGTGACCACGGCCCTGAACGATGCCGCTGCGGCCCGCGCGTGTCAGGTCGAGGAGAATGCGCGCGGCAACCACGAGCTTGCCCGCCATCTCGGCACGGTGGCCGACATCCACCTCGACGAAGCCCTCGCCTTGCGCCGCCTCAGCCTCAGCCTCAACTGACCAAACGCCGAGGGTCTCCGAGATCAGGCGCCCATGACCGCTGCCGTGGGCTGCTCCTGCCTGAAAACCCACACGATCGCGGGTCCTCCTGAGCACTCGCGCAGTCGCGTGGTCGGGGCCATGGTCGGGGCTCCGCTGCCCCGACCACGCGAGTGTTCCTGCGTTGTGACCTTGGTCGGGGTCTCGTGGTCGGGGGTGAGGTCGGGGGCTGAGGGTTGCCTCTTCTCCATGACCCGTCCCACATCAGATGCTGCGGCGGCCGCCGAGTTGGCCCCCAGCCCAGCTGAACCGCTGCGCCTGCAGGTCCTGACCGCGCTCGCCCTGCACCGCATGGTCACGACCGGCCAGTTGCGCCAGATGCTGCGACCGGACAGCTCCCGCCAACTGGTCTCCCGCGTGCTGAACAAGCTGCGTTCCACGGGCTTCGTCGACCTCACCCCGCTGCCGGACTCGGACCGGTCGCGTACGCACGCCTGGTACCTCACCCCGGAGGGGGCGCGTCTGACCCGCGATCTCCCCATCCTTCGGGGGCGCCCGCCGTATCCCATCACCTCGACAACCGCAGCGTCGCTCAAAACGCCGCACACGCTGACCGTCGTACGGTCCCACCTGCCGTTTGCGGTAGACGCCCGCCGGCTCGGGCACGAGCACGGCCCGTGGGACTGGACTCCCGAGGTGGCTCACCCCATCGGAGAGGGCGAGCGGCTCGTTGCCGACGCCGTCATGCACTACACCGTCGTCGACGGCGAACACCGGCGGAAGCTGCGCGCGTTCGTGGAAGTCGATCGCAGCACCATGAGCAGCGAGCGCCTGGCCGTGAAGTTGATCGAGTACGCCAGATTGTTCCAGTACGAAGCCCAGTCCGTCGGACGCCGCAGGCCCGTCTCCACCGGCCCGGCATGGCTCCGCTGGTATCCGGTGTTCCCTCGGTTGCTTTTCGTGCTCACCGGTGCTTCCCGAGCCAGGCTGGGTGACCGAATCAGCGATCTGCAGGCGATGGTCGCTCAGCACCCGCTCGTCGCAGCCCTCGCCCGCGAGGTTCAGTTGGGGGCCGTCGTCCTAGAGGACATCGAGGAGCACGGTCCGTCCGGGTCGGTGTGGGTACCGTTGACCGGGGACGAGCCTCGCCCATGGACCGATCTGTAATGACGTCGTCCGTGCCGGCCGGGAGGGTTGGCGGATGGCTGACGCGTTCAGCCTGGTGAGCCTGGCTGGTAGGATTGCCGACTTCACCGGGCTGTACTTCTTTGCGCGGTACCGTCACGGCGACTGCTGGCGTCCCGCACCGAGTCCCAACGAGTCCCAGACAGCTCCCGACACCTTGGAGTGGTTGAGATGTCGCACGTGGAGGAGCCCCGGAGGGCACTCGACGCGGCGGGTAATCGTGTGATCGTCGATCCGGACCTGCCAGCCAGGACGCGAAAGACACTCGCCGCCGGGCTTCCTCTGTACTCCGACTTCTCCCTGTATACCGAGGATGAGGCGCCCGTCTTTGCCAGTCTCTCCGGCATCGCGATCGTGCTCTCGGCGCCTTTGGGCGGTGCCAGTTTCTGGCTCGCCCGGCAGTCATCCACCGTGTGGGATGAGTACATTGCCCGCCCGCTGCTGGGCGGTCTCGGGGCGGTTCTTACCTGGCTGGGGGCAGTTGCCCTGCTTGGCTGGGGCCTGGTCCGCGGGGTCCCGCTCATCCGGCCCGCTCTGGCTCGCCGCGCCTACAAGCGCCTGGCCACTCGGCACCGCGACCAGGTAGTCGTGGTCGGCGAGTTGGACGCTGTGTGCCGGAGTCTGGGTGAGCGTGCCCTGCGCTCCGTCGATGCGGTGCTGAAGATGTCGGCGGAGCGGTCCGCAGCCGGCGGTGCCGAGGCCGAAGCCCGCCTCCCCTATGCGCTGTGGGAGATCGGACAGGACCTTCAGAAGATCAGCGACCTTGGTTCACCCTCCGGCCCGACAGACGCCGATCCGGACGAGGACCTCGTACAGCAGGCCGTGGCTGCGGTCACGGCTCGCGTCGAGGCGATCGAAGCCGAGGCCGGCCAACTGGCGGAGGATCTCCGGCAGGACGAGGAGCTCCGGGCGGACGGACGTCGTGCGATCGCCCAGACGGAGACCGATCGGGAGGCCGCGCTGCGGCACGAAGCCCTCCTGGACGTCGTCGCTCGCACCCAAGCCCGCCAGGAGGCCGACCGCCCCCAGCTTTCGATCGGAGGCGGAGACCGTGGGTGACTTCTACGAGCGAATCGTCGACGTCGAGGTGACCGGCGAGGAGGCCGGGGCGCTCGCGGAGCGGATGGTCGCTTGGATGGTCACCGAGGGCCTGATCACGCGTGAGGTCTCGAGTGACGGGGTGTACAGCCTGACCGTGGACGAGGGGTACGTGCCGGGCCCCAACTGGGCGCGGGCCGTTGCCGACTCATCGGACCCGACCTGGCTGCCGGGCCCGGTGGCCGTCATCGTCGGGCGTGACTACCACGTAGGTGGTCAGGGTGCGGACGATGCGGAGTACGCCGTCTGCCCACGGTGCGAGACCAAGACCGTGATCATCAACTATCCCGAGGAGTTCGAGGCGGACGAGGAGGTCTGGAAGCCGTTCAAGGACGGCATCGCCGCCTGGAAGGAAACAGGTCAGGGGCGTGCCCCTTGCTCCACCTGCGGTGCCGCGGTCTCGGTCACCGAGTGGCGGTGGGAGTCCGGCTTCGCGGTCGGCGCCCTCGCCTTCGACTTCTGGGGCTGGCCGCCTCTCTCCGTCAGCTTCTGCACGGAGTTCAGCCATCAGCTGGGGCACCGCACCGTGGAGCACATGGGCAAGTTCTGAATGGGAGTTGCCCCGCATGGTTCGACCGCCGCTCTGTGCAGAACGGGAAGACGAGAACACGAAGTCGGCGCCCCAGACCAGGGTCTGGGGCGCCGTGCTGTTGGTCCGATCCGCTACGCCTTGAGCGGCGGGCCGCTGAACGGGCCCGCCGATTCGTCGACCGTGTTCACGCGTTGACGGAGGCTGTCGAATGGGACGACCGTCGCGTCTACGCCTTGCCCAGCACCGCCGCAGGCAGCGTCCTCGGCACGGCCAACGGCGTGGTGAAGGTAGCGCACGGCCGTCCGACCGCGTCCGGAGGCGAGGGCCTCCTGAGCCTCGTCGAGCCAGTTGAGAGCACTTCGCGCATCATCGGCCGTGGATGCGCCGAGCCACATGCGCAGCGGGTGTGCGTCCTGGAGCAGTTCCTCGGCCACGGGCCGGAGTTGCGCCTCCGAGCGTGCCGCACGGACCGCTTCCACTGCTGCTGCTGTTATGAGGAGGACCGCGACGGTGGCGCAGATCCACAGGTACCAGGAGGAAGAACTGCTGCCCATGCCCAGTTCGGCCCGCGCCCTGCGGGTCGCGGCGTTCATCATCAGCCCGCCGAGCAGCAGGATCGGCCAGGCGACGGCGAGCCCGAGCACGTGGCGCTTGCGCAGCTCTCGTTCGAGGCGCGTGCCGAAGCACAGGGGGATCAGCAACTGTGAGGCGCTGTACGCGGGAACGGCGACGAGCACGACCGTAAACGAGGCCTCGGGCCCGGTGGTGGGGAGCATGGACAGCGTCTCCTTGAAGGTGCCGATGGCGCGGGACGGCGGCGACCAGCGTATGAGCCGGCTCTGGAAGCGGACCTCGCGGCCGCCGACCGTCACCGCGCCAAGAGGGTGGTGGTCTCACGCCTGGCGGAAGAGCGGGGGAAGCAGGCCATCGCCCGGCCAGAACTCCTGCTCGGCGACGAGGCCGGTGAGGAACATGTCGACCTCGGCCAGGACGGCGGCGCGCTCCTGCGGCCCGTAGGTGATGAACTGGTCGGCGGCGGCGTCGAAGGCCCGCACGTGGCTGTTGGGGCCGACGCAGACAAGGGCGCGCCCGATCTCGGGCAGGCCGAGGCTGAGGGCGTCACACTCTCCCGTGCGGACGAGCTGCACGAGGTCGGTGGTGACCGTCTCCCAGTCGCCGACCCACGGCCAGCCTGCACCGCCGTCCAGTTCATGGGTGAGCGTGGACAGCGGAATGATCTCGCCCGGCTGGCGTCCCTGGGTGAGGCGGTCGTGAATCCGGGCGCCGTCGGGCTGCCGCACCTGGGGGTGGAGCAGGGAGTCGGCGGCGACCACGGTGGTGTTGATCTCCTGGGTGCCGGAGTCGGGGTAGTACGCCTCGTGCGCGAAGAGCAGATAGGTGTCCGTGGCACGGGCTGAGTCGTCGGTCTGGCTCTGAGTCATGGGCTGGGATCCCTTCAGCAGTGAAGTGCCGGGCGCGGATGCATGGGTTGGCCGAGCCGCTCGCTCGAAGCCGGGCGGGAGTGGGCCCAACGGGCCTTCGCCGCCGTGGGACTGGTCCGCTTGTCCGGACGCCGATCCGGCGCGGGTGCGCTCGCGGGTCTCGGTGACTTGGTCGGCGAGCTGGACCATCAGCCACTCCCGGTCGATGAGTCGAGCCGAGGCCGAGTTGGTGTCCTCGGCCTGGAGCAGGTCGGCGGCGTCCCACAAGAGGTTGTGGCCGATCTCGGCCGAGCGGCGCAGTTCGTAGCGGTCGCTGTCGGCGGCGGCCTGGACGAGGTAGGCGTGCAGGGCGACGAGTCGCTGCAGGTACCGGCAGGCAGCGTCCCCTTCGACGCTGCGGACGTGTTCGCCGGCCCGGTCGTCGAGCCGGTCGGGAAGGTGCTCGGTGAGCAGCGGGGCGAGCAGCATCGCCGGCAGCACAAGGTCGGCGGGTATGCCACGGTTCAGGGTGTACAGGGCGGCGAAGAGGCTGATGACGCCCACGAGGACCGTGGAGAACCGTAGGGATGCGGGGCTGGTGGCGGTCAGGGCAATGCGGTGGGCGGGGCGCCGGGTCAGCCAGCGCATGGCCAGCCGCTGTGTCAACGTCGCGCCGGGAGTGAGCACCCCGATCTGCCGAGGGAGCTCAGGCAGGGTGCCGTCGCCGGGCACGGTCCAGGTCAGCCAGCCCCACCCGGTGCGCTCGTGCACGAGCGCGGGCTCGCACGCGCCGGTGCACGTGGTGTCGCGGCAGACGTGGCCGGTCAGCAGCGCGCGGGATCGTTCTTCCTCCCACCGTCGCGGATCGCGGGCGAAGGGACGGAGAGGCTGTTGGGGGGCCGTCCGGGGTGTGTGAAGCGTGTCCGTCATGAAGTGCTCCCTTCCAGAAGTTCGGTCATGGCGGTGAGGGCCGAGGTACAGGTGGCGCAGCGGCCGTCGCCGTCGGGGTGAGCGCGACGGGGAGTCGGCCCGGGGCAGGCGCGGCACAGCGGCCAGTCGAGGCAGGCCGGGCAGAGGTCTTCACCGGGGGCGGTGCCGGGCCTGCCGCAGCCCGCGCATTCGACGAGCGCCCGGTAGGTGAGCGCCTGGTCGACCGTGCGGGCGGCGGCGGACGACGTCGTGGAGGGCTGCGTCGTCCACGAGGCCTCGCCCGGGTCGACGTCGTCGAAGCTGGCAACAGGAGGCGGGTAGAGCTGAGCGGAGCGCAGCCGGGCGGCGACGATCGCGTCGACAGAGGTTCGGATCTGGCTCGGCAGCGAACGGCTGGTGATGACGTGGCGCAGCTGCTCGGAGCTCCAGCCGGCATCCAGCATCGCGGTCATGACCCGGCCCTGGTCGTACAAGGCCTTCTCCTGCAGAAGCAGTTCGGGATGGGCTGACCCGATCGACAGCAGCAGCCGGGTGCCCGGATCCAGATCCTGCGGCGCCGGCGTGGCCGTCCGCTGCGGAGGCGCAGCCGGGCGGCCGCTCGTGCGCTCGCCGCGGGCGCACGGAGGGATGGAACTGGTCTTCTGCTTGTTGGTCTTCTTACTGATGGTGTTCTTTGTGGGGCGGTCAGCCAACGTAGGGTTATCCAGTCCTGGATTTCCCGACTCTGGTTGTGACCTGGTGTTTTGCAGGGCAGGCAGGTCGGTGATGAAGTACGTGGCCGAGCCGAGGGTGCCGTCGGGATTCCGGTCGCGGTCCCGTTGCAGGAAGCCGTAGCGCTCGAGCTCCTCCAGCCCGGTCGTCACCGCGTCCACGCCTTCGCGACCCCGCCGGGCCAGGTCCGCGACCGTCATGTGCCAGCCCTCGCGATGGGTGCTGATCAGTCCGAACAGCCCCTTCGACTTGAAGGACATGCGCTTGTCGCGGAACAGGCCGTTGGCGATCTGCGTGAACTGGTCCCCGGCCATCACGCCGCGGCGGATTCCCCTGCCGTAGTCGCCCCGGCCGTCCGCGGGTGCCGACGGCGCATGGAGCGCTGTGGCGGCGTCCGCCATGAGGGCGTCGACGAAGGTGGGGTGGTCGGTGATGGAGTAGACGATCTCGCCGAGGGTGCCGTTCGTACGGCGCAGGCGTTCGCGGATCAGGTAGCCGTGGGTCTCCAGTTCCTTCAGCCCAGTGCGGACCGCGTCCCGGCCGTCGGGCCCGGAGCGGACGAGGCCGGCGACGGTCACCTGCCAGCCGTCCTGGTGGGTGCTGATGTATCCGAAGATGCCTTTCGCCTTGTAACTGAGGCGGTTGTCGCGGAACAGGCCGTTGGCGATCTGCGTGAACTGGTCCCCAGCCATCGAACCGCGACGAACCCGTGCTCCGGTCATCGCGCGTCCGCAAGTGCGCTGTGTGCGCGGCAGCCGGGGCAGCCCGCACCGCTCGCGTGAGCGAGACGGCCGGTGCCTGCGGTCGGGGGGACGTGCGTGAGATCCATACAGGCAGCTCACCCGTCGACACCGACCAGGACGGCGGCCACAACCCCCGACCACCGATCACGATCCGGCAACATGCGCGCTGGGCTGCCATGGTCGGGGGCGTGGTCGGGCCCGACCAGCCCTCGGCCACGTCCCATACGCACGGCGCTCGGATAGCGGACTTGCGGGCACAGCGGGGCGGCTCCCGCCTGGTTCACCACTACGAGGCGGCAGTGGCCTGCTGTACGAGCGGGTCCGCTACGGGCGAGCCATGGTGCACGGCCCCGAGCCGGTGCACCGCCGCATCGTCTACCTACGGGAGGTGATGCGGCCCGCCCCTTGAATGGGGGTCTCGGGTCTGATCTCTTGGCCCCAACGCGAGCCCCTGCCCCACCGGCAGGGGTTTTTGCGTTCCCGGCCGTCGGGACACCGAGCGGCATCTCCGGAACCAACGGAAGCCGACACGGACGAGTGGTGGGTTGCGGCCTGGCGTCCCAGCGTCGCGTTCTTCCTGACGCAGACCTGCTGAACGTGCGCGTCGATACGTCGAGTTGCGGCGCTAACCCCCGGGTTCTCCATCGTCCTCATCGCCGTCCCGGTCCGGTACGCGCACCTTTCCGATCCAGCTCTTGGAGGAGCAAGTGAGTAACAAGCAGGGCACCCCCAGCCCCGATCCGTCCGGCGTGGCGGTCGGTGGGCATCCGGCGCAGCCCGCGCGGGAGGCCGGGGAGCAGGCCGCGGATCGGAAGGACTTCGTGAAGAAGGCCGGCCTGGCTGCGATCGGCGGTGCGTTCTCCGGGACGTTCCGTGTGGTGGCTGCCGCGGTCCGCGACGCCGTCCTCGGAGATTCCGGCACGGATTGAGGCCCCCCGCTTCGGCGGTCAGGCTGCCAACTGTGTCCCGCGGCCCGCGTCGCACGACGGTCTGATCCGGCTGCGCAATCGGTGCGCACTGCCGACTGCGCAGCCGCGCGCGGGCCGTTGCGCAGACGTTGCGCACCGGGTCGCGGATCGTGCGCAATCGACGTGCGCGTGTGAGTGCGCAGCCTCCGCCCGGGTGCTCGGGAGCCGGCTGCGCATCCGCCTGCCGCTGCGCAGTCCCCCGGCGCGGGAGTCCGGGGGCTGCGTGCCTGCGGGCTTCACCCCGCGTTGCGCACTGGGCGCCGACCGCCCCGATCGCCGTGTGATCCGGCGTATCGGAGCGGGACTCCGCGGGGGTGCGAAATGTCGTGGTCGGGTCTGTGGTCGGGGCGACCACAGACCC
>NZ_JBSGBN010000076.1:0-48066 GCF_053601275.1 Streptomyces sp. NPDC004752
GGCTCAGGGCGCTCCGGTACCCGGCAGCGGGTGCCCGCGCTGCCACTGTGAGGGCGGGGCCGGGGGCGGCGGCAGCGCGGCACCGGGCGGCCCCGGCGACCGCAGCGGCAGCATGACCGCCTCCACTTCCCTGCGCAGGCGGTCGGCCTCACTGCGCACTCTCGCGGGTATGTCGCCGCGTTCCGCGACGAGTCGGTCGTAGATGGGGGAATCCTGGAACACCCGTCAAAGCGCCTTTCCGAGCACGGCCCATGGACATGGGCACAGCTGACGAGTGTAAGGACCGGCGCCGCTCCTGGTGGACGTTCCCCCCACAGCACGTGAAACCGGCGCTCCCGCCGGGGGCGTACGGCGGCCGGTGCGGCCGTCATCCGGCGAGCGGCAGTCCGCCTGCCACCACGAACGCCCTGGTGCGCGACGGGTGTTCGTCGCGGTGGAGGTGGTCGAGCGGGCTCTGCGACGACCATGCCTTCGTCGAGTGAGCTCTGCGACGACAAGGCCGTCGACCGTGTTCCTCTCCGGTGGCCGTACCGGTTGGGCAAGCGCTCCCTGCCCTGCCGTTCCGGTCCTACGCCCGCCCCTGGCGCGTACTCCGGTGCCGTGGGCATGCCGGACGGGGAGGAGGACGGCTACTCCCCCAGTGTGCGGGCCAGTTCGCTGGTCGCCCGGGCGACCTCGGGTCCGTCGGCGGACGGCAGGTGACGGATCAGGCCGCGGCCCGACCGGACCGCCTCCCGGGCGTTGCGCTCCCAGACGACGTGGTTCTCCCGGTGGTTGAGCAGCTTGGGGTAGACGGCGGCCGTGTCCTCCCACTGGCGTGCCGCCGCGATACTGCCGAGGAGTTCGATGATCTGGGCGCGGCAGGCGAGGCCGGGCAGTTGGGCGAGTTCCCAGAGGAAGGGCACGGTGGCGGCCGTGGCCTGTTCCACGACGAACCCGTACTGGCAGATCCGCTCCCGCAGTTCGCCGAGCGCCTGTCGGACCCGGTCCTCGTCGGCACCGGCGATGGCGTGGAGCAGCAGCGGGATGCCCTCGGCGGATCCGGTGGAGTCCTTGATCTCGCGCCAGGGCACCTCGTCGACGGCGGCCAGCGGCGTGGCCGCCGGCGCCCGAAGCGCTGGCGTCGCAGGTTCGGTCCGCCGGGTGCTTAAGGGATGGGTCCGGGACGCAGGCGATGACACGACATCTCCCTGATTCGCTGTCAGGTCATGAACGCCGGCCGGCTACGGGCTGACGTCGTCGTTATTATCCATGTCAACAGCGCCTGTGTGCAATTGCACGGGAAATTGCGCGAAAAGTGGGTAGGGAACCCTGGTCCCGCTCCCGGCGGCCTCGCGGCAGGCGAGCTGTCCGCTCCCCGGGCGGGACATGAACACGCAAGGAGGCTGTGATGTCATCCGTGCCGAACGGGGTGCGAGCCAGTTCGCTGGACGCCCGGTGGATCAAGAGCAGGCGCAGCAATGCCGAGGGCAACTGTGTGGAGGTCGCTGCCCTGACCGGCGGCTATGTCGCGGTCCGCAACTCCCGCGACCCGGACGGGCCCGCGCTCGTCTACACGCCCGCCGAGATGGCCGCCTTCCTGGCGGGCGCGAAGGAGGGCGAGTTCGACCATCTGCTGTAGCCGCACTCTCCCGCGGCGCACCTCCCCGGAGCCCAACGTCCCCTCTATGTCGGGGACATGGTCCGAGGTGCGCCGCGTGCGCTAGCCTGACGGTCTCCGCCGCCGGTCTGCCGGGAGCAAGGATGTCAGCCGAGTCCCCTCGCGTCTCCCGCCTCGAACCCTATCTGGACCGGGCCGAACCCGCCCCGACTTTGCTGAAAATGCTGGTCGGCGTCCAACTGGCGGGGTTTCGTGAGGACGCGGGGCTGGCCCAGGAGCAGGCGGCGCGGGCCGTCGGCTTCAGCGCGGCGAAGCTGTCCCGTATCGAGTCCGGCAAGGGCCGACGGCCCCCGTCCGAGGCCGATGTCCGGGCCCTGCTGACGCTGTACGGCACGGACGCCTACGAGGCCGCGGTCCTGCTGAGGCTGCTCGGGCGAGCCGGGGAGCCGGGCTGGTGGCAGCGGTACGACAAGCGGCTGATGCCCGAGTGGTTCGACCGGCTGGTCGGTCTGCAGGAGGCCGCCGTCGCGATCCGTACGTTCGAGATCCAGTATGTTCCGGGGCTGTTGCAGACGCCCGCCTATGCCCGCGCGGTGGTGCGGCGGGGCCTTCCGACGGCGCCCGAGAACGAGGTGCGCAGGCGTGTCGAACTGCGCATGCGGAGGGCGGAGTTGCTGGAGCGCCCGGATACTCCCCAGGTGTGGGTGATCATCGACGAGTCGGTACTGCTGCGCGTCCTCGGCGGCCCCGAGGTGATGCGCGAACAACTGGAGCACCTGCTGCGGACGGCGCAGCGGCCGCATGTCACCCTGCAGATCGTCCCGCTGGACGTGACGAACGCCTCGGCGCCCTCGATCCCCGTCACCTATCTGCGGTTCGGCGGGCTCGACCTGCCCGATGTGGTCTATCTGGAGCACATCAGGAGCGCCAACTTCCTTGAGGACCGGGACGAGACCGAGGAGTACCGGGTGGCCCTGGACCGGCTGGCCGACGAGGCGTTGCAGCCGCGGCAGTCCGTGGACCTGCTGGGCCGGATCATGACGGAGCGTTACCCGGGCCGCTGAGAACACCGGTCGGGCCGTGCGCGCACGGCCCGCCTCCGTTTGCGCGGATGTCCGGCTAGCCGATGCGGCCGACGCCCCCGAACTCAATCCACTCGTGGGTGAGTTGGCGCGGGGCCACCTCCGAGTCCGGACGCCAGGTCGACACCTCGACCAGGCCCGGTTCCAGAATCTCCAGGCCCTCGAAGAGTTCCGCGACGTCCTTCTCCTGCCGCACCCGGCCCCAGTTGCCCTGGGTGGTCCGGTCCATGAAGTCGGTGACGAACGCGCGGACCTCGGGATCCTCGCTGACCAGCTGGCACATCACCAGGAAGCTGCCGGGGGCGAGGCGCTCGGCGACCCGGCGGGACAGGGCGGGCGGGCCGTCGGTGTCGCTGTCGGGGAGACAGTGCATGACCGACACGAAGAGCACGCCCACCGGTTGGGAGAAGTCGATGAGCCGCTGGGTCTCGGGGTGCCCGAGGATCGCGTCGGTGTCGCGCATGTCGGCCTGGATGACGGCGGTGCGCTCGTCCTGCTCCAGCAGTGCCCGGCCGTGCACCAGCACCATGGGATCGTTGTCGACGTAGACGACATGGGACGTGGGGTCGACGGACTGCGCGACCTGGTGCACATTGTCCTGGGTGGGCAGCCCGGAACCGTGGTCGAGGAACTGCCGGATGCCGTGGTCCCGGGCGAGGGTCCGCACGACGCGTTGCAGGAAGCGGCGGTTGTTGACGGCGAGCCGCCGGGTGCTCGGCACCACCTTGTCCAGCTCTTCGCACGCCGCCCGGTCGGCCGCGTAGTTGTCCTTGCCGCCGAGGTAGTGGTCGTACATCCGCGCGGCCGTCGGCACGGTGGGGTCGATCTCCCTGGACGGCTGGCTTCCCGTGTGCATCGTTCCCCCGGTACGTACCGTGTCAACTGGCCGGTGATAACAGGGAGTACATCCTAGGGACTGTGCCGTGCTCGCGGTAAGCCCACACACGGACGATCTGTGAAACCCTCACCCAGGACCGGCGACCCGCGCCGGTCGTCACGCTCCGCCCCCTGGAGAGGCAGCGCGATGCGCATCGGACTGCTCGGCACCGGCCCTTGGGCACAGATGGTCCACGCCCCCGCCCTGAGCGGGCACGGCGAGGTGGAGTTCACCGGAGTGTGGGGACGGCGCGCGGAAGCCGCCGCCGAGCTGGCGGACCGGCACGGCACCCGGGCCTACGACGACGTGGACGACCTGCTCGCCGACGTGGACGCGGTCGCCGTCGCGCTCCCGCCGGATGTCCAGGCCGTGCTCGCCGCGCGGGCGGCCCGCGCGGGGCGCCATCTGCTGCTCGACAAGCCGCTCGCCGCCACGGTGGCGCACGGCCGCGAGGTGGTCGAGGCCGCTCGGGAGGCCCAGGTCGCCTCCGTGGTGTTCTTCACCATCCGGTTCCAGCCCGAGGCCGACGCCTGGATCGCCGAACAGGCGGGCAGGGGCGGCTGGTTCACCGCGCGGGCGCAGTGGCTGGGCTCGGTGCTGACGACGGACAGCCCGTTCGGGGCGTCGCCGTGGCGCCGGGAGAAGGGCGCCCTCTGGGATGTCGGGCCGCATGCGCTGTCCGTGCTGCTGCCGGTACTGGGCGAGGTGCGCCGGGTGACCGCGGCGGCGCACGGGCCCGGTGACACCGCGCATGTGGTCCTCGACCATCTCGGCGGCGCCTCCAGCACGTTGACGCTGAGCCTGACCGCCCCGCCGGCGGCGGCGGGCGCCACCGTCGAACTGCGGGGCGATGCGGGAGTGAGCACGCTGCCTCAGAGCGCGGGCGACGCCCTGTCGGCCTACGGCCGGGCCGTGGACGCGCTGCTGGACGCCGCGCGCACGGGCCGTCCGCACCCGTGTGACGCCGCCTTCGCCCTGACCGTGACCGAGATCCTCGCCGCCGCCGACTCCCTGCGCGGCGACCGGACCGCCGACCGGGCCTAGGCCCTGTCCTCCCCCTCCTTCTCGAACGGCTCGTCGCTCCAGCGGAACCAGGCCCGGTCCCCCTCGATGTGCAGCAGGAACTCGGGGACCGGGCCGTCCGGGGAGATCAGTCGGACCCGTCGGCGGATCTCGTCCTGGACGCCCTCCCAACGCTCCCGGTGTCCCTCGTCGTCCTCGTCGGTCAGGGCGAGTTCGCGGGCGAACAGATCACGGACTGAGGCGAAGGCCGGCCCGGGGGTGAACCGCCCGGACAGCCACGGGAAGTCGGCTTCGTCGATCAGGATCTCGCCGACCGCCTCGTCCCCGCCGCGCACGTACCAGACATCGCCGTCGAACCCCATGCCCGCCTCCGCCGTCCTTCGTCGTTCAGCCCAGTTCAGCCCTGTTCAGCCCAGTTCAGCCCGTCGTAAGGATGTCACTCGCCCCTGACATCGGCCTGGGGATGGCGATGGAAATGGACCCGTTCGCGTACGACGGGGTATCCGGCCCGGGAGAAGTGCGCGGCCATGGGGAAGTTGCCCCGGTCGGTCGCCGCGGCGATGGCCGTGGCGCCGCGCTCGACCAGGTAGTGGGTGCACTCGGCGAGCAGGTCGTAGGCGTATCCGTGTCCGCGCTGCTCCGGCAGTACCCCGATGAAGCCGATGCAGAGCACCTCGGGGTTGTGCGCGGGAATGTGGATGCCGACGGGCTCGCCCTGCGGGGTGTGCGCGACCTGCCACCAGGCGCGCGGCGACGGACACCACCGGAAGAAGTCGATCTCCTCCTGGGCGGCCGGCTCCACTCCGCCCTTCTCGATCGCCCTGCGGGCGTGTGCGTCCAGGGTGACGGAGTGGATGCGGCGCAGCGCGTCGAAGAACACCGCGTCGTCGGGTTCGGGCCCAAAGACGAGCCGTCCAGGCCGTGCGGGCAGTCCGCACGGCGGCGTCCACCGGTAGACGAAGCGCTCGACCAGGTGCCGGTAGCCGGCCGCCCGCGCCGCGGCGAAGCGGATCTCGGCGGCGGCCTTGCGTGCTGCGGGCACGTCGCGCCAGCCGCCGGGCAGGTTGAACTCAAGGTCGTCGACCTGCCAGGGCGCGGTCCGCAGCAGTGCGGCCCCCGCTTCCTCCTGGCCCTCGGCCACGTCGAACCAGTCGACCACGCGGGGCCGCGAGTCGTCGGGTCCGCCCCACCACCCGGCCGTCGCGCAGGGCCACCCGCTTCCAGTCGGGCCGGTGCCGGGTCAGCCGGTGCGCCTCGCGTGCGCGCAGCGGGTCGGGCAGGGTGTCGAAGAGATGGACGGTGTGCCCGTCGAGCGTCCGAATGACCGGATCGGTCACGGATTCCTCCGGGATGCGTACGTAAGGGTGCGCTCCCGGTCAGGTCAGACGTGGCACGCCGGGGCTACGGGGAGGGAGCGCTGGGTGAGGGTCAACCACATGGCACTCGCCTCCTTCGTCGTGTCTCGGGCGTGCGCCGCCACGCTAGGCGCGGCCGGGCTCCGGGTCCACTGCTTTTTCCGGTTCTCCGGCGGCGGCCCGGGGGCTCGCGGGCGGCCGTGTGCCGGGGCCGGGCGTAGCGTGGGCGTGTGAGAACGGTCCGCGGCCGGCCCCGGCGCCGGTTCCGGGACGAGCGCGGCTGGCTGCGGGGAGCGCCGCCGCCGCGCTGGGTGCGGGTGCTGCCGGTCGCCCTGCTCGCGGCGGTCACCACGGCCACGCTGCTCAGCCGCAACGCGCTCGACATCGGTTTCCTGCTGGGGGCCATCCCGCCGCTCACCGTCCTGTCGTACGGGCCGCTGGCCACGGCGGTCATGGGAGCCCTGGTGGTCGTCGTGCTGAACGTGCCGGCCACCCATCTGAACCGGCCCGGCAACACCGATCTGCTCACCATCGTCTTCGTCGTCCTGCTGAGTGTGTTCGTCTCCTACGTGCGCGGTCGGCGGGACGCCCAACTGGTCACCGAGCGCACGGTCGGGCGGGCCGTGCAGCGGGCCATCGCGCCCCCGCTGCCGGAACGGGTCGGCGACATCGGGTGTTCGGGGCTGTACCGGGCCGCCCAGCGCGGGACGCTGGTCGGCGGGGACTTCTTCGACGTGCGCGACGGCCCGTACGGGGTACGGGCGGTGATGGCCGATGTGCAGGGGCACGGGCTGGCCACCGTGCCCACCGTGGTGTCGTTGCTCGGAGCCTTCCGGGAGGCGGTGCTCGACCAGCCGGATCTGGAGGGGGTCGCGGCCCGGCTGGACCGCAGGCTGACGGCGGACTCGGCGGGCGAGCGGCACGCCGAGATGTTCGCCACCGCCGTGCTGCTGGAGTTCTCCGTCGACGTCCGCGCGGTGCGGATCGTGGTCCGCGGGCATCCGCCGCCGATACTGCTGCGCCACGGTCAGGCCCGCGAGATCGGTGTCAGCCCGGGGATCCCGCTGGGCCTCGGCCCGTTCGGGGTCGATCCGCCCAAGGAGGTCACCGTGGGTCTGGAGCCCGGTGACCGGCTGTTCCTGGCCTCGGACGGGGTGTGGGAGGCGCGGGACGCCTCCGGCGCCTTCTACCCGCTGGGCGAGCGGCTTCGCTCGCTCGCCGCCGAGGACCCGGCCGCGCTGACCGCCCGCGTGTGGGCGGACCTCCTGGACCACACCGACGCCGTCCGGGACGACGCCACCATGCTGGTCCTCACCCCGCTGCCCTCCGGGTGAGTCACGCCGGCAGCGGACGTCCGCATCAGCTTCGGACGAGCGACGGCACCGGTGGAGACGAGCGACCGTGCCGGTGGAATCGAAGGTCGAGACGCCCGATCCGAGTACCAGAGTGTCTGCCGAAAAGCGCCAGGGCGCGCCACCCTATCCCCGGCTTAGAAATATCTACAAGGATGCTGCATATGCCGGGTTGGTGTGCCGTACGGTGCGGCCCTCTCGTGCGCCCGGCAGCCGGAGCGGCAGATGACGGACGTGATGTGGATGCGGGGCGTGGAATGGCTGGCGGCGGCCTCCTGCGACCCCCGGGCCTGCAAGCGGGAGTGGGACCAGGGCGACGGCATCGCCCTCCTGGAGGCGGGGCGCTACTGGGACGTGCTCAGCGTCCCCGACGAGTTGGGGCTGCTCACCCTCGACCTGCTGTGGAGCCCGTCCCTGCCGCTGCCGGGCCCCACGCTCGCGGACGGCAGCGCCCACCGGGTCGGCTTCTTTCTGCCGCCCGATCCGGGCAGCCACTGGGTCGGGGCCGGGCTGCGGCACGCGAGCAGAGGCGCCTGGGTCGCGGTGCCCCCGCCGTACCGTCCGGCCGGGCTCATGGAATGGCTGGTCCCGCCGGACGGATCGGGCGCCCTGCACGCCCCGACCGCGCTGGAGCTGGCCCTGCGCCAGGCGCACGGCACACTGGCCGTCCTCCAGCCGCCGGACTTCCACTGAGCCCGGCGGCTCGCACACCAAGGGCCGCTCAGCAGATCCGCGGCAGCTGCTCCCCGAGCGGCATGTCGACCACCCGTGTGCCGCCGAGACCGGTGCGGGCCACCACCATCCCGGGGTGCTCCGCCACCGCCTCGCCGATGATCGCGGCCTGCGCGCCCAGCGGATGGGCCCGCATCGCCGCCAGCACTGCATCGGCGTGCTCGCGCGGGACGAACGCCACCAGTTTGCCCTCGTTGGCGACGTAGAAGGGGTCGAGGCCCAGCACGGCACAGGCACCGGCCACGGCCGGCGGGACCGGCACATCGCGTTCCGCGATGACGACACCGGTGCCCGACGCGGACGCGATCTCGTTGAGGGAGGCCGCGAGCCCCCCGCGGGTGGGATCGCGCAGGACGTGCAGATCGGGGGTGACGGCGAGCATGGCCGCCACCAGGCCGCCGAGCGCCGCGCAGTCGCTGACGATCTCGACCCCGAACTCCAGGCCCTCGCGCACGCTCAAGATGGCCACGCCGTGCACCCCGACCGGCCCGCTGACGATCACCACGTCACCGGGCACCACCCGGGCCGGGCGCAGATCGACACCGGCCGGGATCAGGCCGATGCCGGCCGTGTTGACGAAGACGCCGTCGCCGTGCCCGGACTCGACCACCTTGGTGTCGCCCGTCGCGACCTCCACGCCCGCGGTCCGCGCGGCGGCGCCGAGCGCCTCGGCCACCCGGGAGACGGTCTCGATCTCCACCCCCTCCTCCAGGATGAATCCGCAGGAGAGGTAGGCGGCCCGGGCGCCGCTCATGGCGAGGTCGTTGACGGTGCCGTTGACGGCGAGGTCGCCGATGCTGCCGCCGGGGAAGAACAGCGGCCGCACCACGAAGGAGTCGGTGGAGAAGGCCAGCCGGACCCCGCCCAGGCGGAGCGCGGCCGCGTCGCCCAGTTCGGCGAGGGCCGCCCCGCCGAAGGCGGGTACGAAGACCTGCTCGACCAGTTCGGCGGAGAGTGTGCCCCCGCCGCCGTGGCCCAGGACCACGCGGGGCCTCTCGCGCAGCGGGGCCGGGCAGGTCCAGCCGGTGATGTCCAGGGTGTCGGTGGTGTCAGGCAACGGGGCTCGCCTCCCGGGGCGCGGGCGTGGTCTGAAGGCGTCGATAGAGGTAGTAGGCGGCGCAGGCGCCCTCGCTGGAGACCATGGTGGCGCCGAGCGGGGTGCGCGGGGTGCAGCGGGTGCCGAACATCTCGCACTCATGGGGCTTGAGCAGGCCCTGCAGCACCTCGCCGCTGCGGCACTCGGCCGGTTCCTGGGTGCGGATGCCGTCGACGGAGAACCGCAGTTCGGCGTCGTAGTCGCGGTATCTGCCGGACAGTCGCCAGCCGCTGTCGGGGATCACGCCGATCCCCCGCCAGGAGCGGTCGGTGACCTCGAAGACGTCCTCCAGCATGGCCTTCGCGGCGGGGTTGCCCTCGGCGCGCACGGCCCGCGGGTAGGCGTTGTCGACGGTGTGCTCGCCGCGTTCGAGCTGCGCCACGGTCCGGCGTACGCCTTCCAGGATGTCCAGCGGTTCGAAGCCGGTGACGACGATGGGCACGCGGTGGCGCTGCGCCAGCTCGGGATACTCGCCGAGGCCCATGACGGTGCACACGTGCCCGGCGGCGAGGAATGCCTGCACCCGGCAGCTCGGCGAGCCCATGATCGCCTCGATGGCCGGGGGCACCCGCACATGCGAGACCAGCAGGCTGAAGTTGCGGATGCCCAGCCTGCGGGCCTGGTGGACGGTCATCGCGTTGGGCGGCGCGGTGGTCTCGAAGCCGATGCCGAAGAACACCACCTCGCGGTCCGGGTTCTGCCGTGCGATCCGCAGGGCGTCCAGCGGCGAGTAGACGACCCGTACGTCGCCGCCCTCCCCGCGCACCTGGTACAGGTCGCGGCCCGTCCCGGGCACCCGGAGCATGTCGCCGAAGGAGCAGAAGATCACCTCGGGGCGGGCGGCGATCTCCAGGGCCTTGTCGATGACCTCCAGCGGTGTGACACACACCGGGCAGCCCGGACCATGGATCAACTCGACCTGTTCGGGCAGGAGTTGGTCGATGCCATGCCGGATGATGGAGTGCGTCTGCCCGCCGCAGACCTCCATCAGCGCCCATGGCCTGCTCACTGTGGCGTGGATCTCGTCGAGCAGCCGCCGGGCCAGCTCCGGGTCCTGGAACTCGTCGATGTACTTCACCGGTGCGCCTCCTCGCCGGCGGGCGCGGCGCCCGCGGCCGCCTCCCAGGGGTCGCCGAACTCCTCCTGGAGCATGCCGAGTTCGGCGAAGAGTTCGAGCGTCTGCCGGGCCGACTCCTCGTCGAGCCGTTGCAGGGCGAAGCCGACGTGCACGATGGCGTACTCGCCGACCTGAAGGTCGGGCAGGTATTCCAGGCACACCTCCTTGACCACGCCGCCGAAGTCGACGGTGGCCACCCGGGTGCCGTCCCGTTCGTCGATGTCCAGCACTCTGCCGGGTACCGCCAGGCACATGGGCCTCTCCTCGCTGTGGGGTGTGCGTCGGTCGTCAGGGGGTCGTCCCGCTCGGGTCGCCGGCCCGGGCGGCCACCATCAGCTGCCCGAGGGCCAGTCCCCCGTCGCCGGGCGGGACCAGGTGGTGGCGCAGCACGGTGAGACCGTCCGCGGCGAGGGCCGCGGCGCAGGCCGAGGAGAGCAGGGAGTTGAGGAACACGCCGCCGGTGAGGGCGACGGTGTCCACCGCGTGGCGGTCCCGGGCCCGCAGGCAGACGCGGTGCACGAGGCGGGCGACGGCGCGGTGGAAGCGGGCCGCGATCGACGCCGCGGGAAGGCCGGCCCGCAGATCGTCGACGACCGCGGCCAGGACGGGCGCCGGGTCGGCCCGCAGCGGACCGTCACCGGCTCCGGGCTCACGCACGGCGAAGGCGTAGGCGGTGGTGTCCCCGCCGGGCGCGGACAGCGCGGCGGCCTCCAGTGCGACGGCGGCCTGCGCCTCGTGCCCGGCCCGGTGGCAGACGCCGGCGAGGGACGACACCGCGTCGAAGAGGCGGCCCATGCTGGAGGTGGGCACACAGTTGATGCCTCGCTCCAACTGCCGGGAGAGCACGGTGAGTTCGGTGGAGGGGCAGGCGGTCACACAGGGCAGGTCGGCGGACCAGTCGAGCCCGGCCGCGCGCAGGTGCGCAAGCGCCATGCGGTAGGGCCGGTGCACGGCGGCGTCGCCGCCGGGCAGGGGTACGTAGGCCAGGTGCCCGAGGCGGCGGAAGCCGGCGTAGTCCGCGAGCAGGAACTCCCCGCCCCACACCGCTCCGTCGTCGCCGTGTCCGGTGCCGTCGAAGGCGACGCCGAGCACCGGCCTGGTGCCGTCCAGTCCGTGCTCCGCCATTGCGGCGGCGATGTGCGCGTGGTGGTGCTGGACGCGGACCACCCCGCGTCCCGCGGCGTTGCGGACGGCCCACTGGGCGGAGCGGTAGCCGGGGTGCCGGTCGGCCGCGAGAAGCCGGGGCCGCACCGACGTGATCGACTCCAGCTGTGCCACGGCACGGGTGAAGGCGCGCTGGGTGGCGAGGTCGTCCATGTCGCCGATGTGGGCCGACAGCCAGGCCCGCCGCCCCTGACCGAGACAGAACGCGTTCTTCAGGTCGCCGCCGACCGCGAGGGCCGGGCGCACCGGCACGGGCAGGTCCAGCGGCAGTGGCGCATAGCCCCGGGCGCGGCGCACGATGAGCGGCTTCCCGTCGCACAGCCGCACCACGGAGTCGTCGCACGGCACCTGGATCGGCCGGTCGTGGGTGAGCCAGGCGTCGGCCAGGTGCGCGAGCCGCTCCAGGGCCTCCCCCTCGTCGGTGACGATCGGTTCGCCGGACACGTTGCCGCTGGTCAGGACGAGCAGCCGGGGGCCCTCGGGATCCCCCGGCAGGCCCAGCAGGAGGTGGTGCAGCGGGGTGTAGGGCAGCATGACGCCGAGGTCGGGGCTGCCGGGCGCGACCTGCTCGGCCGGGCGCGGTCCGCCCGATCGTGCTGACCCGGCGTCGGCGCGGCGGCGCAGCAGCACGATCGGACGGGCCGCACCGCCGAGCAGTTCGCGCTCCGCGGCGGTGAGCGACACCAGATGCTCGATGTCGTCGGGGCCGCGTGCCATGACCGCGAACGGCTTGTCGCCCCTCGCCTTGCGGCGCCGCAGCAGCGCGACGGCCTCGGGGTCGGTGGCGTCGCAGGCCAGGTGGTAGCCGCCGAGCCCCTTCACCGCGAGGACCGCTCCCCGGGCCAGCAGTCGGCGCGCCGCGGACACCGGGTCCGGGTCCGTGCTCTCCTCGATGGCGCCGTCGACCCGCGGAGGGCGAAGGAGCAGGCGCAGCCGCGGGCCGCAGTCCGGGCAGGCGACGGGCTGGGCGTGGAAGCGCCGGTCGGCGGGGTCGGCGTACTCGCGGGCGCAGCGCGGGCACAGCGGGAAATCGGCCATCGTGGTGTGCGCCCGGTCGTAGGGCAGGCCGGTCACGATCGTGAAGCGGGGCCCGCAGTGGGTGCAGTTGACGAAGGGGTGGCGGTGGCGCCGGTCGGCGGGGTCGGCCAGTTCACCGAGGCACGTCGGGCAGGTCGCCGTGTCCGGGGGGATCAGCGCGCCGGGCCGGCCGCCGGACCGGGAGGCGAGGATGGTGAACGCGCCGTCGCCGGCGGCGGGCACGTCCTGGTGGTCGACGCCGTCGACGCGGGCCAGCGGCGGGGCGCCCGGCGCGAGGCGGGCGCAGAACCGGTCGACGGCCTCGGGGCCGCCCTCGATCTCGACGACCACGCCGTCGGGGGTGTTGGTGACGTGTCCGGTCAGGCCGAGCGAGGTGGCGAGGGCGTGGACGTACGGCCGGAAGCCGACGCCCTGGACCACGCCGCGCACGGTGACCCGGCGGCGCAGGACCGTCCCGCCCGGGGCCCCGGTGACGCTCACGAGCGGGACGGGACCGCGGCGTGGGCGTGCCCTGGGTGCTCGTGCCCTACGTGCTCGTGCCCGATGTGCTCGTGCCCTACGTGTTCGTGCCCGATGTGCTCGTGCCCCACATGCTCGTGCCCCACATGCTCGTGCCCCACATGCTCATGCCCCACATGCTCATGCGGGCTGCGGGCCATGACGGGGGTGTGCGGCGGGGCGCCGTCCGCGGCGGCCAGGGCCCGGGCCAGCAGGATGCCGAGCCCCCGCCGCCCGCGCACCGAGGTCAGCACCACCTCGACGCCCGGGTTGACCTGTTCGACATGGGCACGGAACGCCGCCTCGTCGAAGTCGACGGCCGCGGCGATGTCGGTCTTGGTGACGACCACCAGGTGGGCGAGGCCGAACGCGGTGGGGTACTTCAGCGGTTTGTCCTCGCCCTCCGTCACCGAGGCGAGGACCACCCGCAGGGTCTCGCCGAGGTCGTAGGAGGCCGGGCAGACGAGGTTGCCGACGTTCTCCACGAACAGCAGCCGCGTGGGCCTGGGCAGCCAGTCCTCGATGTGCCGGGCGAGCATCCCGGCCTCCAGATGGCACAGCCCGTCGGTGAGGATCTGCTTGACCGGAGCGCCGGAACGGGCGAGCCGTGTCGCGTCGTTCTCGGTGGCGAGGTCGGCGGTGAGCGCGGCGACCGGCACGGACCGCTCGCGGGCCAGGGTGAGTTCATGCTCCAGCAGCGCGGTCTTACCGCTGCCGGGGCTGGAGAGCAGGTTGACGACCGTGGTGCCGCGGGCCGCGAGCCGGGCGCGCAGGGCGTGCGCGGACTCGTCGTTCCTGGCGAGCACGGACTGGTGCAGATCCATCGCACGACACATGGTTCAGCGCTCCTCGCTCGGTTCACGGGTGGATGCCGACGTCGTGCCGTCCTCCCAGCGCACCGCGACGATGCGCAGTTCGCGGCCGGACAGCAGGTCGGCGGTCGCGCCCCGGCAGCGCGGGCAGCTCAGCCGGGGCGGCATGCCGACGGCCCATTCGTGGTCACAGGGCGCGCAGCGGGCCCGTCCGGGCACCGTGTCGGCGACCAGTTCGGCGCCTTCCAACACGGTCCCGGCGCAGGCCAGTTCGAAGGAGAAGGTCAGGGCTTCCGGTACGACGCCGGCCAGTTCGCCCACCTGGAGCCGTACCGAGCGCACCGCGGTGACGTCGCCGGCCCGTTCGGCCGCCTCCGCCACCTGGTCGATCACCGCCAGCGCGATGGACATCTCGTGCATCTGTCTCCGTCCCGGCGGGCCGTGCGTGCACCGAGCGCGGGGCGTATGTGCGCGAACGGCCGCGTCCCATTAGAGGCGCGGGGTGCGGAGCCGGTGGCCCGGCACGCCGCCGGGTCGGGCCGCGTCCGTCGTTTGCCGCAGCGCGCCTCGCCGGGGCCTGTCGTCACATGCTGCGGATGCGCAGATAGCGCCGGAGGTCGGGCAGCGACTGCACGACGAGCGCGACGGCCACGGCGGCCAGGGCGCCGAGGACGATCTTCTTCATGGGTCTCTCCTCACTTCGCGGCTTCGCCGGCCAGCGGACGTGGCTCGGGGGACGCGCCCAGCAGGTCCTCGACGAGCTGGACGGCCTGCGGCACGGCGTCGGACACGGGCCCGCTCAGCCCCATCCGCTCGGCCACACATGCGGGTTCGCAGCCCACGACGAGGGTGCGGCGCGGTGGCCGTCCGCCGGTGCCGGCGCACAGGGTGCCGAGCAGGGCGAGCACGGCGTCCGGGGTCATGCGGTGGCCGTCCAGCGGGGCGCCCGCCGGGTCGGCCGTGGGGACGCTGTCGTGCTCGATGATGTAGAGGGTGCCCGGTGGTCCGCCGCGGGCGGTGGCGTCCACCAGGATCAGGGTGTCGTACCCGTCGAGGAGTTGGTAGGCGAGGTGCACTCCGCGGACCCCGACGTCCACGACCTCGACATGGCGGGGCAGTGGGCGGCCGGCCAGGACGCGGGCGGTCTCCACGCCGAAGCCGTCGTCGCCGAGGAAGACGTTCCCGATGCCGGCGACGAGGACCCGGCCGGTCGCGGGGCGCGCGCTCATGCGCCGTCCTCGGGCCAGGCGAGTTCGTCCGGTTGGAAGTACAGGAAGCGGCCCTGTGCGCGGCGCAGGTCGGCGCCCGGGTCGCCGTCCAGGGTGACCGCGATGTGCACCACGCCGTCCACGTCGTGCAGCACGGCCTCGACCGTCGCGGTGCGCCCGTGCAGGAACAGGTCCTGGGCGTCGGTGCGGCGCGGCCCGGGGCGCAGCACGAGGCGGCTGCCGACGCCCGCCGGCCGGCCGGCCACCAGGACACTGTCATGGTCGGGGTCGAACCCGGCGTCACCCGCCGGGTCCCACCACGGGGTGTCCGGCCGCGGCACACCGTGCTCGTCGGGGAATCCGGTCCCGGTGGCCGGGCGGGTCACCTCGCGCAGGCCGCGGACCGCGCCGTGCAGGCGTTCCAGCACCTCGGGCGGCATGGAGTCGGCCAGGTCGATCACGGCGGCGGCCCGCTCGTCGGTGCCCCGCGCCTCGCGCTTCTCCTCGTCGGTGAGGGCGGCGGTGCGCAGCGCGAGGATCTCGTCGATCTCGGTCGCGTCGTAGAGCGTGCCGGGGCTCTCGGGGGCGATGGCCGGGTGGTCCTCCAGGATGATCGGCGAGGACAGCACCACGTCCGCGCGGCCCGGTTCACCGGCCAGGACCGGCCAGGTGTGCAGATTGCGGCAGGCTGCGACCGCGTCCCTGGCCCACTGCGGGGGGTCGGTCATCGACAGGAACGATCCCCCGTCCACGGCCATGAGGAGGTGGGCGGCCACCAGGGAGCGCGGGAGTGCCGCGTCGCGGTCGGCGGCGTGGCCGTCCGGTGGGGTCCAGTCGTCGGTGTTCTCGACGACGGCGGTCAGCCGCACGACCCGGTAGGGGCCGTCGAGTTCGCGGGCCGACAGCCGCAGTCGGCCGGTCAGCGGCTCGTACCGGTGGACGGTCCGGCCGGCCGGTACGCCCGCCGGGTCCAGGACGGTCTCGTGCTCGGTGCCCGCGGGCCGCTCGAAGGGGACCGTGACGTCCGCGGCGAGGAGGTCGGCGACCGGTACGACCGCCTCGACGCGTTCCTCGACCCCCTCGTCCCAGGGGACCAGCACCCGGTCCGCCAGGCGCAGTTCCGGGACGGTCTCGAACCGGCCGTCCGCGCAGGCCCGTTGGACGGTGCGGCGGCGGGCGCGCAGGAAGCGCAGTTCCACGGCGAGGGTGGCGCCGGCCTTGGGCTCCAGCAGGCACTCGGTGTGCTGGAAGGCGTGTTCCTCGCGTTCGGCGCCCCAGCCGGGCGGCACCAGCACACCGAACTGCCAGCGCAGCCGGTTCTTCGCGGCGGAGGCCCGGTAGGGGTAGAGCACATAGCCCTCGAAGAGGACGGCGTCGGCCACTTGCCGGGCGAGGGCCAGGCGCGCCTCGGTCTGCGGGGCGAACGCGGTCACGCTCACGAAGCGGTCCTTCCGGTCGTGCTGGTGAGGGCGGATCCCGGTGCGGGCGCGGCCTGGGCGAGCAGGTCCCGTACGGTCGCCTCCCAGGAGGGCAGGGCCCGGCGCGAGCGGTGGGCCAGCAGGGCGTCCATGGTGGCGCGGGGCAGCCGGATCCAGCCGCAGCCGGGGAAGTGCTGTTCGACCATCTCGCGCCAGGTCGTGACCGGCATCCGGAAGGTGGCCTCCCGGTCCCAGGGGACGGGTTCGACGCGAAAGCCGCCGGCTCCGGTGAACGCCGTTCCGGAGAACAGCATCAGCAGCGGCACGTCACCGCCGTCGAGCGCGGCGAGGTAGCGGGTGGCGGCGATGTCCATGTCGTAGGTGCAGGGCACGACGATGTCGGTCTCGGTCTCCCGGGTGAAGCCGGGCACCATCAGCGGGACCTGTGCGAACTGCACCGGTTGCAGGGTGCTGCCCCAGCGGGACGGCTCGCCGAACAGGTCCACGAGCCCGTCGCTCTCGGCGCGGTCGTAGCCGCGCCGGGCGGGTTCGATACGGATCTGGCAGCGCAGCGCCAGGGCGTGCACGGGCTCGTCGCCGGGCGTGGTGACGCGCAGCCGGAACACCAGGGTCGGCCCGGCCGCGTAGCGGTCGGCGCGCACCCCGGTGCAGGTGAAGGAGAGTTCGGTCATGGCCGGTCCTTTGCGGTGACGGGCCGGGCCCGGTGCTCGATGTCGGCGAAGAACGCGTCCAGAGCGGCCCGGGCGTCGGCCCCGCCGTCGAAGCCCTGCCACAACAGCCGCATGCGGCCGACCAGTCCGTAGCAGAGGTCGATCGGCACCAGGTAGCAGGCGCAGCCGTCGTCGGTGCGGCGCAGCAGCAGTGCCTCGACGTCCGGTTCGAGCAGTCCGGCGAGTGCGCTCTCGCCGAGGACCGTGGTCCATGCCTCCGGTTCCAGTTCGCTCTCGGTGGCGCCGGCCGGGCTCGGGTAGAGGGCGACGAGCCGGTCGAGGGCGGTGTTGCGGAAGAGGAAGGCGACGCCGACCGGGATGCGCAGGGTGTCCCAGGCGCGGTCGTCGAGGCGGTGGCCCGGGTCGGTGAGACAGCGGGCGGGGACGGTGCGGAAGCGGCCTGCGGCGGCGCCCGGCCGTTCCATCAGCAGGAAGCAGGCCGGGCAGGCGCAGACCAGGGACCGCCGCTCGGTGTCGACGAGGTGGCGGTGGTCCGTGTCCGCCACTGGTGTCGCGCACAGTCCGCAGCGTTCGGGCTCGGCGGGTCGTTCGGTCAGGAACCGGCGCAGGCCGCGGCCCGCCCGTGCCGTCGGGGCCGGGGCCGGGGTCACGGTCATGCACCGGCCCCGGGGCGGGTGCCGATCTGCAGCAGCGCGGGCTCCCTGGGGCTCGGCTCGGTGCGCACCTCGACGGCCGTGACCTCGGGGGCGAAGCACGAGAGCGTGTCCTCGGCGGCCCGTCGCACGTCCGGTGCGCCGTCGGCGCAGCCGCAGCCCCCGCCGGACGAGGCGCGCAGCCGCAGCGTTCCGGTCGCCTCGTCGAAGCCGAGTACGGTCAGGTCGGCGCCGCCGCGGCCGACGCCGGTGACGCCGTCGATGCCGTGCAGGGCACGGTCGATGCGGGTGTTCAGGTCCTCGGGGTGCAGGTCGTGCAGGAGCAGCAGGCTCGCGACGAGTTCGTCGCCGAGCAGGGCCTCGGCGCGGCGCCGGTCCTCGGGGGCCGACAGCAGTTCGAGGATCCGGGCGAGTCCCGCGCCGTAGAACTCCATGAGGCAGCGCACGAGTTCCTCGGCCGCGGCGACGGCGGCCGGGTCCGCGGTGGCGGACAGCCGGTCGAGCACCTCCTCGATGCGCCGGCCGGCCCGCTCCGCGTGCGCGGGTGTCGTGGTGGCGCTCATCCGCCCAGTCCGCTCAGGCCGGTGGGCACATGCATCTTCTCGACGGTCCGGCCGTCGCCGACGTACATGTGGACGCCGCACGGCAGACAGGGGTCAAAGCTGCGCACGGCGCGCATGATGTCGATGCCCTTGAAGCTGTCCGGCGGGTTCTCCTCGAAGATGGGGGTGTTCTGCACGGCGTCCTCGTAGGGGCCGGGCGTGCCGTAGGGGTCCCGGACGCTGGCGTTCCACGGGGTGGGCGGGTACGGGTGGTAGTTGGCGATCTTGCCGTCGCGGATCACCATGTGGTGGGAGAGGAGGCCGCGGACCGCCTCGGAGAATCCGACGCCGATGCTCTCGTCGGGGACCTCGAACTTCTCCCAGGTCCGGGTCCGTCCGGCGCGGACCTCTTCGAGGCCCTTCTCGGCGAAGTGCAGGGCGAGGGCCGCGGTGTATGCCTGGAAGTAGCTGCGGGCCCGGTTGCGTTCGAGGGCGTTGCTCCACTTCGGGATCTTCCACTCGAAGGTGGTCTCGGGCCGGGTCATGGTGCGCGGCAGGTTGATGACGACGCTGTGGCCGGTGGCCCGCACCCCGCCGGTGTCGACCAGGCCGGCCAGGGCGGTGGTCCACAGCCGGGCGAGGGGGCCGCCGCCGGTGTCCAGGGCGAGGTGGTCCTTGCCGTCGAACCAGCGCGGCGACATCACCCAGCTGTACTTGTCGTCGAAGTTCCGCTTCTGCGGGGCGGGGATGGTGTGCTGGTTCCAGGGGTGGCGCGGGTCGACCGGGTTGCCGAGCGGGTCGTGCGTGACGAACTGTTCCTTGCCCTGCCAGTCCTCGTAGTAGGAGCTGCCCAGCAGGATGCGGATGCCCAGGTTGATCTCGGTGAGGTCGGTGGTGATGAGCTTGCCGTCGACCACGATGCCCGGGGTGACGAACATCCGCCGGCCCCAGTCCGTCATGTTGGCGTAGGTGAAGTCGCAGTACTCGGGGTCGTTGAGCGCTCCCCAGCAGCCGAGCAGGACGCGCCGCCGGCCGACCTCCTCGTAGCCGGGCAGGGCCTCGTAGAAGAAGTCGAACAGGTCGTCGTGGAG
This sequence comes from Streptomyces sp. NPDC004752, assembly GCF_053601275.1. Lineage (NCBI taxonomy): Bacteria > Bacillati > Actinomycetota > Actinomycetes > Kitasatosporales > Streptomycetaceae > Streptomyces > Streptomyces sp. NPDC004752. The sequence goes on from NZ_JBSGBN010000076.1 coordinate 19,351, forward strand.
CGGGACGACGCGCTTCATGAACTCCACGTAGCGCATCAGGCGGCTGAGGTAGTCCGTGAAGAGCTGTACGGAGGCGTTGGTACCGACGCCGCCCGGGTAGAGCGTGGAGGGGTGCACATGGCGGCCCTCCATCAGGCAGAACATCTCCCGGGTGTAGCGGCTGACCTGGAGTGCCTCGCGGTAGAAGTCGCCCTCCATGGGGTTGAGGGACCGCATGATGTCGGCGATGGTGCGGTAGCCGTGCTCCGCGGCGTGCGGCGCCTCGGTGCGCTCGGCGAGTTCGAGGACGCCCGGGTTGGTCTCCTTGACCATCTTCTCGCAGTAGTCGACCCCGACCAGGTTCTCCTGGAAGATGTTGTGGTCGAACATGTACTCCGCGGACTCGCCCAGGTTGATGACCCATTCGCCGAGGTGCGGGGGCTTCACGCCATAGGCCATGTTCTGCGCGTACACCGAGCAGGTGGCGTGGTTGTCGCCGCAGATACCGCAGATGCGGCTGGTGATGAAGTGGGCGTCGCGTGGGTCCTTGCCGCGCATGAAGACGCTGTAGCCGCGGAAGACGGACGAGGTGCTGTAGCACTCGGCGACCCGCTTCCGCTTGAAGTCGATCTTCGTGTGGATGCCCAGGCTGCCCACGATCCGGGTGATCGGATCCCAGGACATCTCGATCAGGCCGCTTCCGTCGCGGGCCGCCTTGGTCGTCGGTGCCATCGTGTCAGTCATGCCCTTCTGCGAGCGGGAGGTGCCGGGGATGCGAACGGGTCGGGGACGGGGGCGGGCCGCTGGTGGTGGTACCACGGCGGTCGGTACCTGGTGGTGGTCACCACGGCGGCCGGTACCCGGTGGTGATCTTGCGGCCGGTGTGGCGCCACTTGGGCTCCTTGTCGACGGTCTGCTGGGTGACCTGGCGCAGTCGGCGCACGACCGCGCCATAGGCGCCGCTGGCCTTGGTGGACAGGGTGGCGCCGGGGGGCTGGTCCATGAACGGCATGAACTTGTCGGGGAAACCGGGCATGGTGCAGGCGATGCAGATGCCGCCGACGTTCGGGCAGCCGCCGATGCCGTTCATCCAGCCCCGCTTGGGCACGTTGCACTTCACGACGGGGCCCCAGCAGCCGAGCTTCACGGAGCACTTGGGCGAGTCGTACGTCTCGGCGAAGTCGCCCTGCTCGTAGTAGCCGGCCCGGTCGCAGCCCTCGTGCACGGTGACGCCGAACAGCCAGGCCGGGCGCAGCTTGTCGTCCAGGGGGATCATCGGGGCGGAGCCCGCCGCCTGGTAGAGCAGGTAGGTGAGGGTCTCGGCGAAGTTGTCGGGCTGGATGGGGCAGCCCGGGACGCACACGATGGGGATGCCCGCCTTGGACTTCCAGTTCCAGCCGAGGTAGTCGGGCACGCCCATCGCGCCGGTCGGGTTGCCCGCCATGGCGTGGATGCCGCCGTAGGTGGCGCAGGTGCCGATGGCGACGACCGCGAGGGCCTTGGGCGCGAGCCGGTCGATCCACTCGCTCGTGGTGACCGGCTGGCCGGTCTCCGGGTTGTCGCCGAAGCCGCACCAGTAGCCCTCGGGCTTGATCGCCTCGTTGGGTACGGATCCCTCCACGACCAGTACGAAGGGGTCGATCTCGCCCCGCTCTCCCTTGAAGAACCACTCGATGAACGTGTCGGCGCCGCCGACCGGACCGCATTCGAAGTCGATGAGGGGCCAGTGCACCTCGATCTTCGGCAGCCCCGGCAGCACGCCGAGTGCGATCTGTTCGATGCTCGGCTGCATGGCGGCCGTCAGCGAAACCGAGTCGCCGTCGCAGCTCAGCCCGGCGTTGATCCAGAGGATGTGGATCGTGGGCGTCTCGTCGGCGGACGTGCCACCGGCGTGCGTCGTCGCGGCACTGCTGGGCGTGGCCGGAGTCATGGGACCGCCTCCTCGGGGAGGTAGGGGACGAAGGCAGACATATCGACTGCCACGTTTCTTGCTATCAGGCGTCCGCGGGCGATGAGAGGTCGGCGCGGTCCGTTCCAGTGACGCGGGCTCCGGGCCGCCCGCCCGGCTCCGTACCGGCGCGCGGGCCGGTGGCGCGGGCTAGATATGGCGGTGTGCCGGACGGGCGCTGTTTGCGTACGAAGGCCCGGCGCAGCGCGTGGTAGGGGGCGTCCGGGTCGTCGAAGGTGCGGCGCATCCGGTCCAGTTCCCGCGCCCGGAACAGGGACAGCGGCTCCACGGACTCCTGGCGGTCCAGTTCCGCCTTCTTGGCCGCGAGCCGCGACGGCGTCCCCGGCATCGTGGCGAGCCGGGCCGCCAGCTGGGCCGTCCGTGCGGCGAAGTCCCCGGGCCCGCACTCGATCACCCGGTCGACGAGGCCGGCCCGCAGGGCGCCCGCGGCGCTGATCGGCAGGGCCTGAGCCATCAGTCGCTCGGCCGCCGCTCCCACCCGGCGGGGCAGCGAGTACGTCCAGTACTCCGACCCGTACAGACCCATGAGCCGGTAGTGCGGGTTCAGCACGGCTCCGGAGCGGCACCAGACCTCGTCGGCCGCGAGGGCGAGCGGCACGCCGCCGGCGGCGGCGTTGCCTGCGAGGGCGGCGACCACCAGCCGGTCCGTGGTGGTCAGGACGGCCTCGACCAGGTCGTCCATGGCGTTGATGTTCGCCCAGGACTCGGCGGCGGGGTCCGGGGCGGCCTCGATGACGCCGAGGTGGATGCCGTTGGAGAAGAAGTCGCGCCGGCCGCCCAGCACCAGTACGGCGGTGGGGCGGGCGCACGCCTCCCGGTAGGCGGCGAGCAGGCGCCGGCACTGCGCGGTGCTCATGGCGCCGCCGGGAAAGGAGAACTCCAGGAAGCCGACGTCGCCGTCCTCCCGGTAGCGGACGTCGCTCCAGTCGCAACTGTCGGCGTCCGCCGTCGGGGCGGGCGCGAACTCGGGCAGAGCGGGCAGCCGGTCTCCGAGGGCCGTCACCGCCGGCAGCTTCACCGCGGGCGGCTGCCCCGGGACCCGTCTGCGACGCAGTTCGGGGATCCACACGGCGCCGTCGGCGGTGGCCCGGCAGACCGCGCCGGTCCGGGTGGCCAGCAGGGCTCCCGGCGCGCCGTGCAGCCGGTACTCGGGGTGGCCGCCGTGCAGGTACCACTCCTCGCCGTACAGGACGTCCAGTACACCGGGCCGCGAGTCGGCGGCCCGCAGCTTGCGCAGGACGTCGAGGGTGGAGTCCGCGGCCCAGTCGATCCGCCGGACGCTCTGGTCGAGGTAGGGCCGGGTGCGCCCGCTCCCCTGTGGCAGGGGCCGGTGGGTGCCCGAGGCGAAGCGTTCCACGGCGCACAGGACGGCGGCCAGCGCGGCGTCGGCGATCTCGCCCCGGTACAGGTCGCTCTTGGCCACCGGGGGCAGCGGGCAGTCGGCCGTCGCCCACACGGCACCGGCGTCCATCTCCTCCTGCGCCTGTAGGACCGTGACACCCCAGTCCTCGGCGCCCTCGTGGATGGCCCAGTCCAGCGAGGAGGGGCCGCGGTCCCCGAGCGGGCCGGGGTGCACGATGAAGCAGGGCCGCACCGTCCATACTTCGCGGGGGATCGCCGTCGTCAGCATCGCGGCGATGATCAGGTGTGGGTCGTGGCGGTCGACGGCCTCGGTCAGACGGTCGCCGGGGAGGGCGAGTTCCACCGCGACGGTGTGTCCGCCGTCACGCAGTTCGGCGTGGACGCGTTGGGTGAGGCTGTTGAAGGCGCTGGCCACGAGCAGGATGTGCACGGTGATCTCCCGGCGGTGTTCTCCCGGCGGACAAGGGCGCGGGCCCGTCGGCCCGGCCGATGCGATCGTCGGACATCCACCGCTCGGCTCCCGGTCACCGGGCTGCCGGGGTCACCCGAAAGCGGGCGACGGCACCGCCACCCGGCCGCTTGCGGGGACCCGGCACCGATCGGCCGCCCGAACCCGTCCTCGGCTCAACTGGCGTGCCACGTGCGGGACTTCCGGCGTTACGCCCGCAGAGCGGCGGGTCTTGCGCGCCGTCGCCCGGGCCGACCGCAGGGAGTGGAGCGGACCGTGGGGGCGCGACCGGTCCCCCGTTCCGGTCGGGCCCCCACCGAGTTCGAACCTACGTGCGCGATAGGCCGTGGGGTATCGCGCCGGTGCCCGCTGCGGCGCCGCGAGGACTCACCCGTGCACAGCCGAGTCCGATTGGCCCTGTTTCGTACGGCGTAGAACGGGCTCGGCGAGATCGCCGACCACCAGGTGGGCCAGGACGACCTCGTACAGGTCGCTGCCCGAGGCGAGGAGTTGGCGTTCCAGGACGGGTTCCGCGCTGCGGACGTGCTCGCGCACGGTCTGGGCGTGCACACCGAGGTCCTGGGCGGCCCGTTCGGCGTTTCCGCCGGAGCCGATCCAGGCACGCAGGGTGCCGCGCAGGTCCCGTCCGTCGTGGGTCAGCCGGCCGAGGAGGTCATGGGCCCAGGCGCGGATCGCGGTCCCGGCGAGCAGTCCGCCGAGCCGGACGGCGGGCGTCCCGGCGGACACGCCCGGTGTGCTGGGCACGGCACAGCCCGCCTGGGTGTTCAGCGCGAGGTGGACGGTGGCGCGGACGGCGAGGTCGGAGAAGTCGGTGTCCAGCAGCGTCTCGACGCGGTCCATCCGGGCGCGGACGGTATTGCGGCTGACGCCGAGCACCTTCGCCGCGCTGACCGCGGTGTACTCCAGGCCCAGCCGGGTGGTGGCGAGCAGTTCGGCCCGGGTGTGGTGGGGCAGGGTGTCGAGCGGGCGCAGCACGTCGGCGGACCAGATGCGCAGGGCGCCGGGGTCCATCAGGGTCTCCGGATGGGTGCGTTCGGCGTAGACGGCCGCCTGGTCGGGGCGGAAATGGGCGACGGCGAGGGCGCTGATGGCCTGACCGTAGGCGAGGGAGGTCCGGGCGAGGCTCTGCCGGACGCTGCCGCCGAGATAGGTGCCGGGGCGGTCGTCGACGAGCGGGCGCAGCCACTCCCCCGCCGCGGCGGCGGGGCTGAGGACGATGATGTGCCGGTCCATCGCGGGGCAGCGCACGACGAGGGCCCGGCCGCGGGTCGCCTCGATGCACTCGTCGATGAGCCGGTCCCGTTCCTCGGCGGCCCCCTCGACGACGTACACGCTGGCGGTGTCGGTGTCGAGCAGTCCGGGCCACAGGCCCGCGGCGACCCGGCGGGCCGCGACGGTGTCCTCCACCATCAGCAGTTGCAGGATCGCCAGCCGCAGGTCGGCGGTGGCGCGTCTGAGCCGCCGCCCGGCGGCGGTCAGTTCGCGTTCGCGCAGCAGGAGTTCGACGATCGGGGCGGTGCGGTTCACGATCTCCGCGCTCCGCCGGTCGAACGGGGTGGCGCGGGCCACGGCCAGCACGGCCGTCGACTCCCGGAACGGTCCGCGGTGGCGCACCGCGACCAGGCGGACGTGCCGCCCGTCGTCCGCCACCGCGGCGGACGAGATCCGGCCGCTCAGCACGTCCGCGACCAGCGGGGCGGCGAGCGGCACCGGGTCGCCCGCGAGTACCGCTCCGGCGTCGTCGCGTACGCAGACGGTGCCGTCCACGTTCCGCGCGAGCCAGTCGACGACGCGGCCCAGATCTCGTCCGGTGGACCGCAGCTGGTCGAGGAGTTCCCCGGCCCAGGCGGCGTCCTCGCCGTGCGTCCTCAGTGTGTGCGGGCCCTCGTCCGCCAGGCCGGCCATCTCGCGCTTCTCCCCGTCCATGCCGTCGACCTCGGTCTGTGGAGAGGGACGCTACCCGACGCACGGCCCGGATTCCGGCGGCCGCCCGCCGCCCACCGGCCGACGTCGGTCTCCGTCGGCGGTCCCGGGGAACGGACCGCCGACGGAGGGAGCCGACTCGGGGCCCGGGGGGGGGAGGGGCCCGAGCGGCTTGTCCTTCGGCTTCCCCGACGGGCGCGGGTCATGCCTGTGAACGCGGGCCGTCCGCGGGTACGGTCCGCCTCGGGCGCAGCCCCGCGGCGCAGCCCGATCGTGGCAAACCCCGCGCCCAGCAGGCACAGCACGCCGGTCACCGACACGGCTGTGTACGGGCGTTCATGAGACGGGCCGTGTACGGGCGTTCATGAAACGCCTTCCGCACACCACCACTCCCCGCCCACACCCCCGCCGCACCTCACGTCCGCACAGACCCACACCCCGACCGCGCGCTCACCCACTCTCACCCACACGACACGAACCGACCGCTCACACGCCGACTCAGCCCCCCACCCACGCGGCTCCCCGCACACACCGCCGAGCACCGGCGCCCCCGCCGGACCTCCCGGCCGCACAAAGCACACCCACACCCCGACCACCCGGCACAACACCCCCACCGCACATCCCCACACCCCCCGCCCACACGACACGAACCGACCGCTCATACACCGCGTCGGCCTCCCGTCCGCGCGGCGGCCGTCCGTGTGACGGCATAAGCTCGGCGGATGGCGAAGTACTTCGACGTGCACCCCGAGAATCCGCAGCCGCGCGGCATTGCCCAGATCGCCGACGCCGTGCGCTCGGGTGCCCTCATCGCGTATCCCACCGACTCCTGCTACGCCCTGGGGTGCCGGCTCGGCAGTCGTGACGGCATGGACCGGATCCGTTCGATCCGCCGCCTCGACGACCGGCACCACTTCACCCTGATGTGCCGGGACTTCGCGCAGCTCGGCCAGTTCGTCCGCGTCGACAACGACGTGTTCCGCGCGGTGAAGGCCGCCACGCCCGGCAGCTACACCTTCATCCTCCCGGCGACCAGGGAGGTGCCGCGCAAGCTGCTGCACCCCAAGAAGAAGACCGTCGGCGTGCGCATCCCGGACCACGTGGTCACCCAGGCGCTGCTGGCCGAACTCGGCGAACCGCTGCTGTCCAGCACGCTGCTGCTGCCCGACGAGGACGAGCCGCTGACCCAGGGCTGGGAGATCAAGGACCGGCTCGACCACGTGGTGGACGCGGTGGTCGACTCCGGGGACTGCGGCACCGAACCGACCACCGTCGTCGACTTCTCCGGCGGCGAGGCCGAGGTGGTGCGGCGCGGAGCGGGCGATGCGACCCGCTTCGAATGAGCTTCGGAGGAGCCCGGAGGAGCACCCGGTCCGCCGGTCCGAACCCGCTGCGCGGGCGCGGATCCCGCGTGACAGCATGGCTCGGACACGTACCGCCGAGGGGCGCCCCGCTCCCCGACGCCCCCGCTGGGAGGTCCCCCGCCATGACCGCCGTACAGGGAACGACCGTGGACATCGCGACCGAGGACGGCATCGCCGACGCCTATCTGGTCCATCCCCGTGACGGGCGTCCCCGTCCGGCCGTCCTGTTCTACCAGGACGCGTTCGGGCCGCGCCCGCATCTGCGGTCGATGGCCGAGCGGCTGGCCGCGGCCGGCCACACGGTCCTGCTGCCCCATGTCTTCTACCGGCATGGACCCGCGCCCGTCGTCGAGTTGCCCGAGTTCATCGACCCGGCCCAGGACCCGGCCATCTGGCAGCGGATCGGCCCGATCATGCAGTCGCTCACGCCCGAACTCGCGATGCGGGACGCGGGCGCCTATCTGCGCTTCCTCGCCGACAGCCCGCTGGTGGCCGACGGCCCGGTCGCGGTGATCGGCTACTGCATGGGCGCCCGGCTGGCCCTGCTCACCGCGGGCACTTATCCGGACCGGGTCGCGGCGGTCGCCGGGTTCCACGGCGGGCGGCTCGCCACCGAGGACCCCGACAGCCCGCACCTGGTCGCCGAACGTATCACCGGCGAGGCGTACTTCGGCCACGCCGACCAGGACTCCTCACTGCCCCCGGAGCAGATCCGGCTGCTGGAGGACGCGCTGACCGCCGCGGGCGTACGGCACCGGTGCGAGGTCTACCCGGGCGCCCACCACGGGTACACGCAGGCCGACACCCCGGCCTACGACCGGGAGGCGGACGAGCGGCACTGGGCCGCGCTGCTCGACCTGCTGGAGCGCACCTTCTGAACCGCGCCGTGGGTGCCCGTGACACCGCGGGCGGCCACGGACTTCGCCCACCACATTGACATGCACGCGTCCTGACGCAACGCTGCGAGCGCACTCAGAAAGGTACGGACCAAGCCCCGACCCCACACGGAGGTGGAGAGTGCTCGTACCACGCACGCGCCCCGCGCTGTCCCTGGTGGCCGCGACCGCCCTGGTCGGCGGGCTGCTCGCGCTCGGCGCACCAGACCGCGCCGACGCCGCGGTGCCGGACACGATCGCCCTGACGGTGACCAACAACTCCGGGCGTACCGACCCGGTGTACCTCTACGACCTCGGCACCCGGCTCGCCACGGGACAGCAGGGCTGGGCCGACGCGAACGGCACGTTCCACGCCTGGCCCGCGGGCGGCGACCCGCCGACTCCCGCCCCGGACGCGGCGATTCCCGGCCCCGCCGCAGGGCAGTCGATGACGATCCGGATCCCCAGGTTCTCCGGCCGGATCTACTTCTCCTACGGCCAGAAGCTGGTGTTCAAGCTGACCACCGGCGGTGTCGTGCAGCCGGCCGTGCAGAATCCCGGCGACCCCAACCGGGACATCCTCTTCAACTGGTCCGAATACACGCTCGACGACGCGGGGCTGTGGCTCAACAGCCCCCAGGTCGACATGTTCTCCGTGCCGTACGCGGTCGGCGTGCGGCGCGCGGACGGGAGCGTGGCCACCACCGGGCACCTCAAGCCGGGGAGCTACAAAGGGGCGTTCGACGCGCTGCGCGGTCAGCCGGGCGGCTGGGGCGGGCTGGTCCAGACCCGCTCGGACGGCACGGTGCTGCGGGCGCTCTCGCCGGGGCACGGCCTGGAGACCGGTGCGCTTCCCGCGTCCGTCCTGGACGACTACGTGGGCCGGGTCTGGGACAAGTACGCCACGTCGACGCTCACGGTCACGCCGTTCGCCGACCAGCCGCACACCAAGTACTACGGCCGGGTCTCGGGCGGCGTCATGAACTTCACCGACGGCTCCGGCACGGTGGTGACAAGCTTTCAGAAGCCGGATGCGGACAGCGTGTTCGGCTGCCACAAGCTGCTGGACGCGCCCAACGACGCGGTGCGCGGCCCGATCTCCCGCACGCTGTGCGCGGGATTCAACCGGTCCACGCTGCTGAGCAACGCCGATCAGCCCGACCACGACCCGGCCGGCTTCTACCAGGACGGGGTGACGAACCACTACGCCCGGATCGTCCACGGGCGGATGGCCGACGGCAAGGCGTACGCGTTCGCCTTCGACGACGTCGGCAACCAGGAATCGCTGGTGCACGACGGCGCCCCGCAGCAGGCGTACCTCACGCTGGATCCGCTCGGTTGACGCGGGCGGCGCCCCGCACGCGGAGCGGTTCCGCGTGCGGGGCACCGAGGGGGGTGCGTCAGCCGGTCGTGACAGCGGTGTCGTCCACCACGAAGCTGGTCCGGTACAAGGAGTCCTCCACTCCGGAGAACTTCAGGGTGACCGTCGAGCCCGCGAAGGAGGACAGGTCGAAGGTCTTCTGGCCGTAGCCGGAGGCGGCGTTGAGGTTCGAGTAGGTCGCCAGGGTCGTCGAACCGGCGGTCACCGTCAGCTTGTCGTACTGGGTGCTGGTGGTGGTCTCCGCGGTGTCGATGTGCAGGTAGAAGGTGAACGTCGCCTTGCAGCCCGCCGGGATGGTCACCGACTGGGACAGCGTGTCGGTGTGCGTGCTGCCGTAGCCGTTCAGCCACGCCTTGTACGAGCCGGTGCGCGCGGCCTGACCGCCGGCGTTGGTGATCACGCCGCTGGACGCGGTCCAGGTGGTGTTGCCCGACTCGAAGCCCGGGTTGCCGAGCAGCTGGGCCGAGGCGCAGCCGCCGCCGCTGGAGGTCACCGTCCAGGTGAAGGCGGCGGTGCCCTTCGCGCCCGTGGAGTCGGTCACCGTGACGGTGGTGCTGGAGGTCCCTGCGGTGGTGGGCGTGCCGGAGATCAGGCCGGTCGAGCTGTTGACCGACAGGCCGGCCGGCAGTCCGGTCGCGGCGTAGGACAGGGATCCGCCGTTGGTGCTGCTCGCCGATATCGGGAGGTTCACGGCGGTGCCCACGGTGGACGTCTGGTTGCCCGGGTCGGTCACCGTGACCCCGTTGCCGGGCGGGGTGATGTGACCGCCCACGCCGATGCCGGCGAAGGCGTTGCCCACCCCGGCGTACTGGGTGGAGGTCGTGCCGTACAGGGCGGCGGCCGCGTCGAGGGCGGCGGTGCGGGCCCCGGCGTAGTCGGTGCTCGACGTCATGTACGTGGTGAGCGCCTTGTACCAGATCTGCAGGGCCGCGGCCCGGCCGATGCCGGTGACGGCCACGCCGTCGGCGGTCGGGCTGTTGTACGTGACGCCGTTGATGGTCTTGCTGCCGCTGCCTTCGGAGAGCAGGTAGAACATGTGGTTGGCCGGGCCCGAGGAGTAGTGCACGTCCAGGCTGCCGATGCCCGAGTACCAGTTGTCCTTGGACGCCCCGTCCTTGCTGGGCTTGTCCATGTAGCGCAGCGGGGTGCCGTCACCGTTGATGTCGATCTTCTCGCCGATGAGGTAGTCGCCGACGTCGGAGGCGTTGTCGGCGTAGAACTCCACGCCGGTGCCGAAGATGTCGGAGGTCGCCTCGTTCAACCCGCCGGACTCACCCGAGTATTCGAGGCCCGCGGTGTTGGAGGTGACGCCGTGGCTCATCTCGTGGCCGGCCACGTCCAGCGAGGTCAGCGCGTGGGTGCCGCCGGAGCCGTCGCCGTAGGTCATGCAGAAGCAGCTGTCGTCCCAGAAGGCGTTGACGTAGTTCGTGCTGTAGTGGACGCGGGAGTAGGCGGCCACGCCGTCGTTCCTGATGCCGCTGCGGCCGAAGGTGTTCTTGTAGAAGTCCCAGGTCTCCTGGGCGCCGTAGGCGGCGTCGGCGCCGGCGGTCTGGGTGTGGGACCCGGCCCCGGTGCCCCAGACGTCGTCGGCGTCGGTCATCAGGGCGCCGGTGCCCGAGGTGCCGTTGTTGAGGCTGTAGGTCTTGTGACCGCCGCGGGTGGTGTCGTACAGCTGGTAGGTCGAACCCGACAGCGTGGTGCCCAGCGTGACGGTGCCGCTGTACTGGGTGTTCCCGGTGCCCGTCCTGATCGCCTGGTACCGGTGGAGTTCCCGGCCGGTGCCGGCGTCGGTGATGACGTGCAGCTCGTTGGGGGTTCCGTCGTCCTGGAGGCCGCCGACCACCGTCTCCCAGGCGAGCCTGGGCGTGCCGCTGCCGGCCCAGATCACCTTGCGGGCGCCGTCGGTGGTGGGCTGTCGTGCGTCGAGGGCGCGGGCGGCCTTGAGCGCCTTGGTCTCGGCGGCCGATTTGGTGAAGGCCGCGGTCGTGGAGGCCACCTCGATGGTGCGCTCGGTGTTGAAGGTGGTGTTCACCGTGCCGACGGCCAGGGAGGCCGGCGGGGTGTGCACGACGAGGTCGCCGCCGAGCACGGGGAGGCCGTCGTAGGTGCGCTGGTAACGGGTGTGCAGGGTGCCGTCGTTGTCCTTGACGACGTCCTTGACGACCAGCTTCTCCTGGGCGCCGAGGCCGAGGGAGCGGGCCGTCGGGCCGGTCTTCTGCTGGGCGTCCTTGATCAGCGCGTGGTGCTGGGACGGGGTGAGCCTGGCCTCCAGGCCGCCGGTGCGCAGCGGGCTGGGCTGGGGTGCGGCGGGCCGGGCGCCCGCCGGGACGGCCTGGATGCCGACGGCGAGGAACGCGGCGGCGGCGACCAGCGCGGCTCCGACCGTGGTCCGTCTGTGGGGAAGGGGTCTCACTCGTACTCCTCCTGCTGCGGCCGCCGGGACGCGGCCGGTGACAGACCGGGCAGACGGGATGTGCTGTCCGGGAAGAGCTGAGCTGTGCGGGACCGTGCCCGTGAACGGGACGTGCGGGCCCTGTGTGGGGGGTGAGGAGAGAATTCCAGCTTTGACTGGTCCATGTCACTACGGCGCGGTCATTCGAGGGTTTTCCCTATCCGCGGGTCCCGCAGGTCAACGGCGCACGCGGGACACCCCTGCCCTTGCGCGGCCGGCCCCGGCGGCAGAGCGCCCGCCCCGGGGTGCGGCCGGGCACGCACCGGCGGCACCCTGCGGGTCGTCGGCCCGGCGACCGCCCTCAGGAACTCGACCCGCCGGTCGGGAACGAGGTCACCGTCGCGCCGCACCGATCACACGCCCGCAATGTTCGCCTGCCACAATCGGCACGGAACTGACGTACGACCGCCGGAGGAGCCCGTGCCGCCCACTCCCCGCCCGCTGCGCAAGCTGGGCTTCCTCACGATCGGCCTGTTCGACGCGGCCGATCCGGGCCGGGGCCACGAGTCCACGCTGGAGATCATCGAGCTGGGCGAGCGGCTGGGCTTCGACAGCGCCTGGGTACGCCACCGTCATCTGCAGTACGGCATCTCGTCCCCGGTCGCCGTGCTGGCGGCCGCCTCGCAGCGCACCAGCCGGATCGAGCTGGGCACCGCGGTCATCCCGCTGGGCTGGGAGAATCCGCTGCGCCTCGCCGAGGACCTGGCGACCGTCGACGTCCTGTCCGGCGGCCGCCTCAACCCAGGGGTGAGCGTGGGCCCGCCGATGCACTACGACCAGGTGAAGGACGCCCTGTACCCGGACACGGCGCACGCCGAGGACTTTGGGTACGAACGGGTGCGTCGGCTGCTGGACTTCGTGCGCGGCAAGCCCGCCACCGGCTTCGGCGGGGTCGAGGGGTTCGAAGTGTTCTCGGAGGTGGTGCAGCCGCACTCCCCCGGGCTCGGCAACCGCCTCTGGTACGGCGGGGGCAGCCTGCGCTCGGCGCGCTGGGCGGGCGAGCACGGGATGAACTTCCTGACGAGCAGCGTCGTCAAGGCCGAGGATCCCGAGGAGAGCCGGGACTTCGCCGAGATCCAGCTGTCCCACATCCGGGAGTTCCGCGCCCACCACCCCGACGGCGACGCGGCCCGTGTCTCCCAGGGCCTGGTGGTGATCCCCACCGACTCCGCGACGCCCGGGCAGCGCGCGAAGTACGCCGAGTACGCGGCGCGGCGCCTGCCCCGCACGGCCTCCCCGCAGGGTCCGGCGCGACTGCTGTTCGCACCCGACCTGGTGGGCAGCTCGGCCGAGATCGCCGAACGGCTGCACGCGCACGCCGCGTTCCGTGAGGTCGACGAGGTGGCGTTCGCGCTGCCGTTCAGCTTCGAACACGAGGACTATGTGCAGATCCTCACCGACATGGCGACCCTGCTGGGCCCGGCGCTCGGCCGGCCGGCCACCGCCTGACTCACCAGCGGCCGGGTTCGGTGCCGGTGACCGGCTCGGACGGCCTGCCGTCCACGCCCACCGGCACCTCACCGGCCAGCATGACCCGGTGCATGGTCCGCGGGAAGTCCAGGTGGGTGTTGTCCGACGGCGCGAGATGGATGGTGGCCCGGTTGTCCCAGAAGGCCACGCTGCCCGGCTCCCAGCGGAAGCGGACCGTGTACTCGGGTCGGACCGCCTGGGCCAGCAGCAGCTCCAGCAGCGCCGCGCTCTCCGGCCGGGAGACGTCCACGATCCGTTCGACGTAGTAGCCGTTGACGTACAGCACCCGCTCGCCCGTCTCCGGGTGCACCCGCACCAGTGGGTGCACGGAGGCCACCTGATGGTCCAGCAGATGGCGTAGATAGGCGTCGTCCTTCGGGCGGGACTGGTAGCCGACGCCGAGCCGGTGCTCGGCGCGCAGGGTGTCGACGAAGGCACGCACCGGAGCGGACAGCCCGGCGTAGGCGGCGGCCAGGTTGGACCAGGTGGTGTCGCCGCCGTACGGCGGGACGGTCTCGGCCCGCAGGATCGTCGCGGCGGGCGGGTCGATCCGCGCGCCGTGGTCGCAGTGCCAGCCCCGCAGCAGGGTGTGCCGACGCCGTTCCAGCCACTCCTCGTGCTCCATGCCGAACCGGCCGCCCAGCTCCAGCCGGTCGGCGGTGGTCTCCACCGCCGGGTGGTCCGGGGGCGAGGCGCTGCCGCGCCGCCCAAGGACAACGGGCTCGCCGAAGCGGCGCGCGAACGCGACATGGTCGGCGTGGTCCAGGTGCTGGCTGCGGAAGAACACCACCTTCCGGCGCAGCACCGCCTCCCGGATCAGGGCGACCACCGCGGCGTCGAGGTCGCCGGCCAGGTCGACGCCCGTGATCTCGGCTCCGATGTGCCCGGCGACCGGTCGCACCTCGACCCCGGCCACCGGCTCCGCCCGCCGCCCCGTGCCCCTGTCCGTCGTCATGTCCCCGTCCCGCCCGTCCAGTTGGTCACCGCTGACCCTATCCGTCGTATCGGGCCCGGACGGTGCGGCTCTTGCCACAGGCGCGGGTGACGGGGCCGGTCCCAGCGCCACGGGCCCTGGGGCTGGTCCCGGCGTTACGGGCCCATGGGCGAGCGGTTCGGACGGCCGCCGCGGTGTGCTCTTCGGGGCCGGGACCGGGCACGCCGGGGTGGCGGCGCGTCAGGCCGGGGCCTGCGAGGTGCCGCTGCCCTCGGCGGGCTCACCCTCCGCGGCGTACGCGAGGAAGTCGTCGACCATGCGGTGGAAGAGGGTGGCCAGCTGTCGCAGCTCCTCGGGTGTCCAGTCGGCGAGGGCGATCTGCATGCCCCGGACCCCGGCGTCCCGGACCCGGCCGACGGCCTCCCGGCCGGCGTCGGTCAGCTCGATCCGCTGGGCCCGGCGGTCGTCCGGGTCGGGGACGCGGCTGACATAGCCGGACTTCTCGAGTTGCTGCACCGTGCGCGTCACATGGGACGCCTCGACGCCGAGCCGCTGGGCCAGCTCCCCCGGTCGCAGCGGCTCGGTGTCCACCATCCGCCGCAGCAGCGCCACCGCGGCGCGGTCCAGCGGAACCCCGGCCAGCGCCATCAGCCGGTCGTGCTGCCGGGCCCGGGTGCTCAGGTACGTGATGCGCGAGAGCGCGCGCTCGATCTCTACGACCTCCGCGGAGGCGGCGGGAGCGCCGGACAGCGGTTCTGTGGACATGCGCGCCACACTACCATATCGTTGCGTAACTCAATTAATTCGCCAGGTCCGCACGAGCCCCGGCCGTCCCGCCACCGACGGGCGGTCCGTCCCGGGCACGTCCCGGGCGTCCCGCGGGACGCGGGAACGGCATTCCGTCCGATCGTCACGGAAACGCTGGCTGTCGTGATCACGGCTCGTGGTCACGAGAGTCGACAGCCCGGAGGTTTCCATGATCCGACGGACCGTGAAGAGCGGCCTGCTGGCGGCGGTCGCGGTGCTCGCGCTCCTGCCCACGGCGGCCTCGGCCGCCGATACGGGCGAGGCCGCACCGCTCCCCGCGCCGGCCACCGTCGCCGAGGCCGCCCTCCCGTCACAGCCGCCCGCCGCCGCGCGGCACGCCCCGGTGAGGCATCGCGCCACGCACCGGCGGCACCACCTGCACCGGACCACGCACCGCGTGCACCGCACTACACACCACACGCACCGCACCACGCACCGGGCGCACCACGTCGCCCGGCAGGCCGCGTACCGGCACGGCCTGGTCACCACGGGACGGGTGGCCACCCGCCATGCCCGGCTGAACGTCCGTTCCGGCCCGGGCACCGGTTACCGCGTGGTCGGCCACCGGCACACCAACCGGCTCGTGACGATCACCTGCAAGAAGCACGGTTCGCGGGTGCTCGGCACCCGGACCTGGTACCGGCTGGCCCACCACACGGGCTATGTCTCCGCGCACTACGTACGGGTCGGCACCGCCGTGCCCTGGTGCTGACGACCCCGGCCCGCCGCACCCCCTGACCACCGAAGGCCCGTTCGGGAACCTCGCGTTCCCGCACGGGCCTTCGATCTGTCGCCACCTCACCCATCTCCTGCCGCACCCCGGTTGGGTCGCGTCCCGGCCGGGAAGCCATTGCGACATCAGGGGCGAAGTGCCCATAGCGGAAAAGGAGTCGAGGAACGCACCATGCGGCAGCCGCCACCCCCCGGACCCCCTTCACCCGACGAGCCGCTGGCGGTGCGGCTGCGCGCTCTGAAGGACCGTACGGGACTGAGCCTGGCGGCGCTGGCCGCCCGCACCCCGTACAGCAAGTCCGCCTGGCACCGGTATCTGACCGGCCTTCAGCGCCCGCCGCGCTCGGCCGTCGAGGCACTCGCCCGGCTCGCCCACGCCGACCCCGGCCCGGTCGTGGCCCTGTGGGAGGCCGCCGACGGCCCGCCGTCGTCCTCGCAGGCACCATCGGCGGCCAGCCGGCTCCGCCCGGCACGGCCGCGGTTGCCGCGGCCGCCGCTGTCGGTGCTCGCGCTGCTGACCGTGGCCGTCGCGGCGGCCGCCGCCTTCGCGGTGTCCGGCCGACCCGGGCCGCAGGAGGCGCAGAACGTCATGGCGTCCCCCCGCTGCCAGGCCGCGTCGTGCCGGGGCGCCCTGCCGGACGCGTCGGCGTGCGCGCGGGACGCGCGGACCGAAAGCGCCGTCTCGGACACCGGGTACGACGTACGGCTGCGCTACTCGCCCGCCTGCGGCACCGCCTGGTCGGAGGTGCGGGTGCGCTCGGCGCGGGCCCGGGAGGTGTCCGTGCGGGCCGGCCAGGACCTGCTGTCGGCGACCTATTCGGCCGCGGACTCCGCCGGGTACACCAGTCCGATGCTCGCGGTGCCCTCGGCCCGGGGCGTGGAGGCGTGCGCGGAGGTGGACGGCAGACGGGCCTGCACGGGCCTGGACGCCGACGAGTCCGGCGAGGGCGCGGACCCCATGGCACGGCGGTGAGCGGTCAGCCGGTGGCGAGCGGTCAGCCGGTGGTGAACGGCTCCCGCCGCGTGCCGCCCCCGGCCGAGCGCCGGGCCGACTGCCGGGCCGGGGACCGTTGCCAACTCCCGGGCCGAGGGCCCGGCCGGGGACCGTTGCCGACTGCCGGGCTGAGCGCCGGGCGGGCTCGCCGGGCCAAGACCGCGACGAAGTCGCGTCGGCATCACCCCCGAAGTCGTCGCGCTCCGCGAACGGTTCGCGTGGCCGGTCGGCGACCGCGGGTCGTCGCCCGAGGCCGACGGGGCTTCGGGGGTGCCCAACTCGTCTCGGCGGCAGGCCAGTCGGGGTCACCGGGTGTCGCCGCGCACGGTCCGCCGGAACGGGCCCGTTCAGGGGAACCGGCGGGGAAAGGCGCGTGAGCGCGCCGGGTGTGGTCGACACCTTCTGCCGTGACCGCGACCCTTGCGACGATCCCGCCGATGCTCGCCACCCCCGGCACGCTGCCGCCCGCCGCCCTGGACACCCGGTGGGCCTACGAGACGAAGCAGGACGGCCAGCGCGTCATGGCCTATCTGCCCGGCGACGGCAGCGTGCTGCTGCGCGCCCGCTCGGGCGAGGACATCACCGGCGCCTACCCCGAACTGCGCCCGCTGGGCGCCGCGCTCGGCGCCACGCCCGCGATCCTGGACGGAGAGGTGCTGGCCCTGGACGACCACGGACGCGCCGACTTCCAGTTGCTGCAGAGCCGTATGGGCCTGGCGCACGCCCCGGACCGGGCGGCGCGCCGGGCGGCCCGGGTCCCCGTCCACCTCGTGCTGTTCGACGTGCCACACCTCGGCCGCCCGCTGCTCGCGCTGCCGTACGCGCGGCGCCGGACGCGGCTGGAGGAACTGGGGCTCGACGGTCCCCACTGGTCCACCCCGGCCGCCGTGGTCGGGCACGGCGCCGAGGCGCTGCGGGCCACCCGCGAGCACGGTCTGGAGGGGCTGGTGTGCAAGCGGCTGGACTCGCGGTACGAACCGGGTGTGCGCTCCCGCGCCTGGATCAAGATCCGCAACATGCGCACCGCGGACGTCGTCGTCGGCGGCTGGCTGCCGGGCAAGGGGCGGCTCACCGGCCTGCCCGGCGCGGTGCTCGTCGGCCAGCGCGCGGCCGGCCGACTGCGGTACGTCGGCGGGGTGGGCACCGGCTGGAACGAGGCCGAGCGGGCGGAGCTGGCCGCGCTGCTGCGGGCCGCCGAGACCGGTGTGTGCCCCTTCGACCCGGTCCCGCGGATCGCCGGGGCCCGTTGGGTGCTGCCCCGGCTGGTCGGCGAGGTCGGCTACCGCACCCGTACCCGGGCGGGGCTGCTGCGCCAGCCGTCCTGGTATCGGCTGCGGCCGGACCTCACGCCCGAGGAGTCGGCCGCCGACCTGCCCGACGACGCCGTGTGACGGTAGTGCCGGGAGCCATGTGTCGGGCGGGCTCCACCCAACACCAACAGCTACTCGTACTGGCGCCGCACGTGCAACAACGGCTGGTGCCCGGCCTGTACGGCCTGTACGTCAAGAAGGACCAGGCGCTCGCCGGCACCTCGGCCGCCGCAAGGACGGCATCAGCATCAGCACCCACTGCTTCCGGCCGGTCGGCCGACTCCGACGACGAGCCGCCGGAGAACCACAGGGCAGGGCACCGGGCAGTACCCGCCGCTGGTCGGCCGACACGGCCACCCGGCGGGGCTGCGCGACAAGTTGAGCGGACGGGCATCGCGCCGACGCCGCACGAGCGTTGGACGTCCGCGGGGCCGACGGTCACCCGGTGGATGCGGACGCGCCGTCGGCGACAGGGACCGCGTGCTGGTGCAGGGTCAGCCGAAAGGCGGCTGTCCGAGCCGCCGTGATCACCGGGTCCGCCGGGCGGGGGGGGAAGTCCGCCGGTCTGTGGGCAACGGGTCGGTCGGGTGGGGTGATGAGGGTCTATCGTGTCTCCATGGCCGTCCCGGAACTCGTCCGTATCGTCTCCCGTGATTCGCCCATGGCGCTCGCCCAGGTGGCACGCGTCCGTGCCGAGCTGACGGCGCTGTACCCGCGGGTGCGCACCGAGGTCGTGCCGGTGAAGACGACCGGGGACAAATGGCTTGGCGACCTCTCCCAGGTCGAGGGCAAGGGCGCGTTCACCAAGGAGGTGGACGCCGCTCTGCTGGCCGGCCGGGCCGATCTCGCGGTGCACTGTGTGAAGGATGTACCCGCCGACCGGCCGCTGCCCGCGGGCACGGTGTTCGCCGCCTTCCTGAAACGCGACGACATCCGTGACGCACTCATCCACCCGGGCGGTCTGACCCTGGACGAACTCCCGGCGGGCTCCCGCGTCGGCACCTCCGCGGTGCGTCGCGTCGCCCAACTGGCCGCCACCCACCCGCGCCTGGAGTGCGTGCCGTTCCGCGGCAACGCCAATCGGCGACTGGCGAAGCTGGCCGCGGGCGAGGCGGACGCGCTGCTGCTGGCGGTCTCCGGGCTGGAGCGGATCGGGCGGCCCGACATGATCAGCGAGGTGCTGTCACCGGAGACGATGATGCCGCCGATCGGCGCGGGCATCCTCGCCCTGCAGTGCCGCGAGGACGACGCCGACCTGATCGACGCCGTCAGCGGGCTCGGCGACCCGGAAACCCATCGCGAGGCGGCGGCGGAACGTATGTTCCTGCATGTCCTCCAGGGTCACTGCAACAGCCCGATCGCGGGCTACGCACGCGTCGACCGCAGCGGCGAACTGTCCCTGCGGGCCTGTGTGTTCACCCCCGACGGCAAGACCCGGCTGAACGCCCACGAATGGGCCGGCCGGCTCGACCCCGCCACGCTCGGCACCTCGGTGGCGGTGTCCCTGCTGCGACAGGGCGCCCGCGAGATCATCGACGGCATCCCGCACTGAACGCCCAGGGGGCGCTCAGGCCGTGCCCGGCTCCGGCTGGTCCCGCAGGAACGCGCTCACCTGATGGGCCAGGCCACCCTGCCCGGCGCTCGCCGGGGCCGCCGCGAGGGAACCCTCCGCCAGCCCGATGCCGCCCGCCCACAGCCGACGGCCGGTCCACTCCTCGTCGACGCGCAGTTGCACCTGGACGTCCACCTGTGCCAGGGACGCCTCGGCACCGGCCGCGTACAGCACGGCGGTGACCCGGCGCAGCGGGTAGACGTCGAAGCCCTCGATGAACTGGGAGTTGCGCCAGTCGATGAACGCGCCCTCCCCGTCGGGGCCGACCCGGACGTCGATCTGGCCGTCCTCCAGCTGCACGGAGCAGTGCCGCGCGCCACGGTTCTCGACGGTCACCCGGACGCTGAAGTACGTCAGCCCGTCGGCGGCGTCGTCGCGTCCACGCGGCGGCTCCCCCATCTCCAGACGGTGGACGCGGACCCGTAGACCGGCATGTTCGTCGTACTCCTGCCAGTCCCCGACCACGTTCGGCTCGTACACAGCGCCCCTCTCGACCTCGGAGAGCTGCTGTCTATCCGTGCGCTCAGCGCACTGTCAAATGAGCGGATTGCACGGTGGCCAGGTGATTCGCCCGCTTTGATCGCTGATCAAGCGTTGCGCAGCGGGAATCCGCCTGGCGGGCATCGGGGCGGTCCGCCGCGCGTGCCGCACATCACGTCCGCGGCAAGATCAGCGGGCCAGTCGGCCGAGCAGGGACGAGGCCGCGGCGATGCCGAGGACGGCGGCGACGGCCAGCACCCCGAAGTCGAGCGCCGGATGCGCCGGGGTGCCGAGAAGCAGGCCGCGCAGGGCGTCGACCTCGAAGGTCAGCGGGTTCGCCTTGCTGACCGCCTGGAGCCAGCCGGGCATGACGGACACCGGGTAGAGGGCGTTGGAGCCGAAGAACAGCGGCATGGTGATCGCTTGCCCGAAGCCCATCAGACGGTCGCGGCTGAGCACGATGCCCGCGATGGTCATCGACAGGCAGGAGAAGAAGGCGGAGGCGAGGACCACGGTCAGCGCCACGCCGAGCAGTTTCAGCGGGTTCCAGGTGAGCGCGACCCCGAGCAGCGCGGCGATGACGATGACGACGACGGCCTGGATCAGTGACTTCACACCGGACGCGAACGCCTTGCCGGTGATGAGCGCGGAGCGCGGGGTCGGGGTGACCAACAGCTTGTTCAGGATGCCGGCGTCGCGTTCCCAGATGATCTGGATGCCGTAGAAGATGGCGATGAACATCGCGGACTGGGCGATGATGCCGGGCGCCAGGTAGTCGATGTAGGGAATGCCGCCGGTGGGTATCGCCCGGATCCGGGTGAAGGTCTGGCCGAAGATCAGCAGCCACAGTGCGGGCTGGACCGCCCTGGTGTACAGCTCGGTGCGGTCGTGGCGCAGCTTCTGCAGTTCGACGGCGCACATCGCGACCACCCGGGTGGGCAGCACCCGCCAGCCGGCCCGTGGCTCGGGCGGACGCAGCAGCAGGGCCGTGCCGGTGTCCGGGGCGCGGTCAGCCGACGCGGTGTGCGGTGCGGCGGGTGCTTCGGACATCGCGGAAACCTCCTGACTGGTCGTCGAGACCGCTGCCCGCGACGTCGCGGAAGACGTCCTCCAGCGTGGGCTGCCGGTCCGTGGCCGGAGCGCCCTCGGCCCGGCGGCGGTCGGCGAGCCCCTGCCGCAGTTGGGCCGGGGTGCCGAGGGCCTGGATACGGCCGCGGTGCATGAGGCCGATGCGGTCGCAGTACTGGTCGGCCTCGTCCATGTAGTGGGTGGTGACCAGGACGGTCATGCCGGTGACCGCGCGGACGGCGTTGATGTGGTCCCAGACGCCGGTGCGGGCGATCGGGTCGAGGCCGATCGTCGGCTCGTCGAGGATCAGCAGCCGGGGCGCGCTGACCAGGGCCTGGGCCAGCTCCAGTCGGCGGACCATGCCGCCGGAGTAGGTGCTCGCCAGCCGGTCTGCGGCGTCCGTGAGGCCGACGGCGGCCAGGGCCTGGGCGACCCGGTCGGCGCGTTCCCGGCGGGGTATGTCGAAGACCCGGGCGAACAGGGCGACGTTCTCCCGGCCGGTGAGGCCGGCGTCGGCGGACAGCTGCTGTGGGACGTAGCCGAGCAGGCGGCGCACCGCCATGCGCTCGACGGCGGGGTCGTGGCCGAAGACGCGGACCGGGCCTGCGGGGACGGGCAGCAGCGTGGTCATGCAGCGGATCGCCGTGGTCTTTCCGGCGCCGTTGGGGCCGAGCAGTCCGAAGACCTCGCCCTCCCGCACGGACAGGTCGAGCCCGTCCACCGCCCTCGTCTCGCCGAAGGTGTAGGCGAGGGCGGTGCAGGTGACGGCCTCGGCCGGGCCCGCGGTGGTGTCGCGCGTCATGATTCCTCGGCCTCCTCGCGCAGGGTGACGGCCAGGCTGTGCAGCGCCGGGAGCGCCGCGCGCAGGGCGCCGCGTTCCGCCTCGGTCAGCCGGGACATCTGCCGGTCGACCAGGGCGGCCCGGCGCCGCTGCCAGTCGTGCAGCCGCTTGTTGGCCGCCTCGGTGAGCAGCAGGCGCGCGGCGCGCCGGTCGGCCGGGTCGGTCTCGCGGACCAGATAGCCGTCCCTGGCGAGCTGGTTGACCAGGGTCGACACGGAGTTGCCGGCCAGGTGCAGTTCCCGGGCGGCCTCCTTGATGCCGATACCCGGCCGGGTCTGGACCAGGCGGAGCAGCTCCACCTCTGCGCCGCGCAGCAGGGGGCCGGTCATCCCGCTGCGCAGTCGGCGGCGGATCAGCCGCTGGATCCCGACCAGGGCGTCGGCCAGTTCCTCGGAGAAGGTCTCCGCCGCCGCGCGATCGACCTGCGCACGATCGACCTGTGTGGCCTGTGCACACTCCGCTTCCCGACGATCCGTTTCCACTCCGAAAGATTACCTCTGTTACAGAGATAACTCCTTCACGGGAAGTCAAAGGACCAGTCAAGAGGGACCCTCTTGACATCGCGCTTTAGATGGATTTGTTTCGATATGACGGGTCGCGGGAATCCGCAGGGCAGTGCTTCGGACAGGAGGCACGTCCGTGGGGGACCCGGCTCTCCGGCCGCCCCGGCACCCTCCCGAACGGTCCGAGCGCGCGTCCCCCACGCTGTCCGTCCATCCGGCACACGCTGAGGGAGGTGCGCACCCATGATGGGTACCACCACCAGGGCGAAGCCCCATCCGCACAACGACGCCCCCGACACGGCCGCGGCGTTCGAACGGCTCGCGGCACTGTCCGAGGGCCCACAGCGCCGAGCGCTGCGCGACGAACTGGTGCGGATCTGGCTGCCCATGGCCGAACGGATCGCCGTGCGCTTCCGCGGCCGGGGAGAGGCCCTGGAGGATCTCTACCAGGTGGCGGCGCTGGGCCTGGTCAAGGCCGTCGACCACTACGATCCGGCGCGCGGCCGGGCCTTCGAGGCATACGCGGTGCCGACCGTCACCGGCGAGATCAAACGCCACTTCCGCGACCACATGTGGACCCTGCATGTGCCGCGCCGGGTCCAGGACCTGCGCAACCGGGTCCGCGGCGCCGTCAAGGAGCTGGCCTCGGCCACGGCCGGCCGGATGCCCACCGTCGCCGAGATCGCCGAGCACACACGGCTGACGGAGGCGGAGGTACGTACCGGTCTGGAGGCCCTGGAGTGTTTCGCGGCGCTGTCCCTGGACGCGGAGACGCCCGGCTCCGACGGGCACTCCCTCGGGGACACCCTCGGCGCGCCGGATCCGGGATTCGACCTCGTCGTCGACCGGGCGGCCGTGCGGCCCTGTCTTGAGGCGCTGCCGGAGCGCGAGCGCACCATCCTCTACCTGCGGTTCTTCCGCGGTATGACGCAGAGCCGGATAGCCAGCCAGCTCGGCATCTCGCAGATGCACGTCTCCCGGCTGATCAGCGGCTGCTGCGACCGGCTGCGCGAGGAGCTGCTCGCCGAGCCGGGCTGAGCCGCGGGACGGGCCGGGACTACTCCAGGACTACTCTGCGGGCGTGCCCGGCAGCTGTGTCGGCCCGTACCGGTCGAGCGCGTCCTCCAGTTCGGCGCCGATCTCGGGGGGCATGTTTCCCGTACGCCCCCAGATGAGGATCAGCTCGGCGACGTTGCGCAGTTTGATGTTCGTGTGCTGCGAGACCTCCTTCAGCACCGCCCACCCCTGGTCAGGACTCAGTCGGCCGAGCGCGACCACCATGCCGATGGCCTGGTCCACGACGGCATGGGAGATGACCGCTTCCTTCAGCTGGTGGACTTCTTCCTGAAGCTCGAAGACCCGGTCCGGGTCGCCGTCACCCATTCATCCATCGTCGTCACTCGCCCGGCCCCCTGCCACCGGGCCGCTCGACAGGCACGGGAGGGGGTTCCGGTTGGACACTGGTGACAGACCGGTGGCCGCCGGTCTCCGAGATCAGGACGCGACTGTGATGAACCATGACACACCCCTTTCCGGCGGAACGAGGAAGCAGGACGTCATCTCCACGCACTCCGTCTTCGGCGCACCGTGCTGGGTGAGTCTCACCAGCCGTGACCTCCAGGCCACGGCGGACTTCTACTCGGCGGTGCTGGGCTGGCGGTGGCGCAGCATCCGGCTCGGCGACCACTTCCGGATCGCGCTGGCGAACGGGGTGCCGGTCGCCGGGATCGCCGCGGTCGCCGCCATGTGGCAGATGGCGGTGGCGTGGACGCCGTATTTCGCGGTGCGGGACGCGGACCTGGCCGTCAGCCGGGCCCGGGAGCGCGGCGGTACGGCCGCGGTCGGACCGCTGTCGTTCCCGCCCGGCCGGGCGGCCCTGCTCGCCGACCGGGACGGCGCGACCTTCGGGATCTGGGAGGGCCAGCTGATCTCCAACTGGGAGTCGTGGCGGCGCGCGGCGCCGACCTTCATCCGGCTGCACACGCGCAACGCCTTCGACTCGGCCCTCTTCTACGGCGAGATCCTCGACTGGGCCTCGGACATCACCGGCTGCTGCGAGGTCGAGTACGAGGGCGGCGAGGTCGTGCTGCGCAGCCAGGGTGCCGTCGTGGCACGCATCGACTCGGGTGCGGTGGAGGCCGCGCCCGATCCGACGGTCCGGCCGCACTGGCAGATCCACTTCTTCGTGACCGATGTGACGACGTGCGGCCGGGCCGCGGAGAAGCACGGCGGCAGCGTGCTGCGGGAGGACGCCGCCGAGGCCGTTCTGCGCGACCCGGACGGCGCGCAGTTCACGGTGACCTCGCGGCGCGGACGGTGACCTGAGCGGTGACCTGAGCGGTCCGCTTTCGCGGGGAACGTGCCCGCACGGAAGGCTGCCGCCAGCGGTCCGCCGCGAAGGCCGGGCGCGGCATCCCGGCTGCGGGCAGCACGGTGGCTGGTCGCGCAGTTCCCCGCGCCCCCTGCGGAGCACCGCCAGACCCCCGTGGACTCCCGCCCGGCCCAACACCCACACCAGCAGCCACGCTCGACGGACAGAACCCAACACGGGCACCAGCCCGAACGGTCCGCCACGAGGGCCAGGCACAGCATCCCGGGCGCGGGCAACACCGTGGCTGGTCGCGCAGTTCCCCGCGCCCCCCGCGGAGCACCGCCGGACCGCCGCTCAGGCGGTGGTGGTGTGCGACGGGCGGGACAGCAGCGTCAGGCTGCGGGCCTCGACGCGCAGCCGGGTGCCTGCCTTGCGCTCGCGTTCGTCCGGGATCCCGTCGGGGTCGGCGGTGTCGATCAGGGTGGTCCAGCGTTCGCCGTAGGTGTCGTCGGGCAGGCGGAAGTCGACGGGTTCCCAGTAGCTGTTGAGGAGCAGCAGGAACGAGTCGTCGATCACCCGTCGCCCGTAGGGGTCGCGTTCGGCGATGGCGTCGCCGTTCAGGAACACGCCGACCGAGTGCGCGTCGGAGCGCTGCCAGTCCCGGTCGGTCATCTCGCCCGCGTCGGGCAGCAGCCACACCAGGTCGGGCAGCGGCTGTCCGGCGTGGGTGGCCGTCTCGCCGCGGAAGAAGCGGCGCCGGCGCAGAACGGGGTGGGCGGCGCGCAGGCCGATGACGTACCGGGTGAAGTCGGCGAGCGTGCGCTGCTCTTCGGTCAGCCGCCAGTCGATCCAGGAGATCTCGCTGTCCTGGCAGTAGGCGTTGTTGTTGCCGCGCTGGGTGCGGCCGAGTTCGTCGCCGTGGCACAGCATCGGGATGCCCTGCGACAGCAGCAGCGTCGCCAGGAGGTTGCGCTGCTGACGGGCCCGCAGTTCGCGGACCGCGGGGTCGTCGGTGTCCCCCTCGGCCCCGCAGTTCCAGGACCGGTTGACGCTCTCGCCGTCCCGGTTGCCCTCGCCGTTGGCCTCGTTGTGCTTGTCGTTGTACGAGACGAGGTCGCGCAGCGTGAAACCGTCGTGCGCGGTGACGAAGTTGACGCTGGCCCGGGGCCGGCGCCTGCTGTGCGCGTAGAGGTCCGCGGAGCCGGTGAGCCGGGAGGCGAACTCGCCGAGCGAGCCCGGTTCCGCCCGCCAGAAGTCCCGTACGGCGTCCCGGTACTTGCCGTTCCACTCCGACCACAGCGGCGGGAAGTTGCCGACCTGGTAGCCGCCCTCCCCCACGTCCCAGGGTTCGGCGATGAGCTTGACCCGGCTGATCACCGGGTCCTGCTGGATCAGGTCGAAGAACGCCGACAGCCGGTCCACCTCGTGGAACTGCCGGGCCAGGGTCGCCGCAAGGTCGAAGCGGAAGCCGTCCACATGCATCTCGGTGACCCAGTAGCGCAGCGAGTCCATGATCAGCTGGAGTACGTAGGGGTGCCGCATCAGCAGGCTGTTGCCGGTGCCGGTGGTGTCGTAGTAGTGCGCCCAGTCGCCGTCCACGAGGCGGTAGTACGAGGCGTTGTCGATGCCGCGGAAGGAGAGCGTGGGGCCGTGTTCGTTGCCCTCGGCGGTGTGGTTGTAGACCACGTCGAGGATCACTTCGAGCCCGGCCGCGTGCAGCGCCTTGACCATCGCCTTGAACTCGTTGACCTGCTGGCCGCGGGTGCCGAACGCGGCGTAGGCGCCGTGCGGCGCGAAGAAGCCGATCGTGTTGTAGCCCCAGTAGTTGGACAGCCCGCGGTCCTGGAGCACGCCGTCCTGCACGAACTGGTGCACCGGCATCAACTCGATGGCGGTCACGCCGAGCGAGGTCAGGTGCGCGACGACCGACGGGTGGGCGAGCGCGGCGTAGGTGCCGCGCAGCCGCTCCGGGACATCGGGGTGGGTGCGCGTCAGTCCGCGTACGTGTGCCTCGTAGACGACGGTCTCGGCGTACGGCCGCCGGGGCGGGCGGTCGTCGCCCCAGTCGAAGTACGGGTCGGTCACCACGCCCAGCATGGAGTGCCCCGCGCTGTCGGCCGGGGCGGGGCCGAAGGGGGCCCGCTCGTAGAGCGAGGCATGGTTGTCGATCTGTCCGTCGACGGCACGCGCGTAGGGGTCGAGGAGCAGCTTCGCCGGGTTGCACCGGTGGCCGAGGCCGGGGTCCCAGGGGCCGTGCACGCGGTAGCCGTAGCGGCGGCCCGGCCCGATCCCGGGCACATGGCCGTGCCACACGAACCCGTCGACCTCCGTCAGCGGGACGGGGGTCTCGGTGCCCGCGTCGTCCACCAGGACGAGGTCGACGCGTTCGGCGACCTCGCTGAACAGGGCGAAGTTGGTGCCCTGCCCGTCGAAGGCGGCACCCAACGGGTAGGGGTGCCCGCTCCACACGGGCACCCCTGACCGGGACTTCGGTGCCGTCACCGGGCGCCCTCCAGGGCGGCCATCGGTGCGCCCGCCGGGGCCGCCAGTGCGGCGACCGGCATGTCGCGCGGCACCCGGCGCATCTGGCGCAGGCTGGGCGCCGGGGGCGTCGGGACCAGGGGGACGCGTTCGCCCGCACGGGCCCGCTGCGAGAACCAGATGATCTTGCTGCCGGTCTCCGACGCACAGCACCCCCAGCCGTCGCTCATCGCCGCGATGCGGGCCAGGCAGGCCCGCAGATCCTGGTCGGGGCGCAGCTCACGGTCGTCGTCACCGACGGCGGTGATGAGGTGCTGGCCGTTCCACCACATCTCGATCGACGCGTGCTTGTCCGCGGCATGTTCGTCGATGGCTTGCAGCAGCAGTTCCGCGCCGCTGCGGACGGGGACCACGAGGTTCTCCAGGTCCCAGTAGCGAAGGTGGGCGGCCAGGATGCGGCTGACCTGTCCCACCCGCTCGGGGCTGACTTCCACGTCGAGGTGGTAGTAGCAGGGCACTGCGGTCTTCATCGTCGCTTGCTCCTCACCGGCGAAACTCCCGCTCGTCATCGCCCCCCACGGGCATGGGCCCCGATCACGGAGCGTCGAGCGCTGGTCGCTTCTGAGTCAGATCCACAGTGGCGGCACTACGCCATTCGTGCAACACGAGACCACCCAAGGTGGTTGAAGGACCAACAAGACGCTGCGTGCTCATGCGTGCACCATGGGTGAAATGCCTCGATCGCCGTAACGGATCCGTGCCGCTTCATGCCCGGAGTCCACCCGATCGTCGGGAGACGCGTCCGGTCGAGAACGTGGAGGGTGAACAGGGCCATGCTGATACCCGCGAAGGCCGAGGTGGCCAGGCAGTTGCGACGGTACCGGGCGGGGGAACGCGCGATGCTCGCGGCCCCGTCCGACCTCGCGGTACGGGCCACGTTCGAGGACGCGGGCTACACCCTGTGCGTACTCATGGGCAGGCGCTGCGCGCGGGAGACCGCGGAAGCCGCCGAACGCTGTCCGCGCGGCGGCCGAGGCGGCCGCCCGCGGGAGCGGGGCAACCGTGCGGGCCGCCGGGGGCGGGATCCGGCGGGCGCCCCCGTGAAGCCGCGTTCCAGGGCGGCGGGGCGCTGAAGGTTCCCCGACCACGGATCCACGGCCGGGCCCCGGGCCCGGCTTCGCGCACGGCGGAGGTGAGACCCATGAGTGCGACTGGGGCCATAGGCAGGGTCCCGATATGCGACGTCCGGCCGGCCGTGGAGTGCGGCAGGCGCCCGGCGAAGGCGGTCGTCGGGGAGACGTTCGAGGTGTCCGCGACCGTGTTCCGCGAGGGCCATGACGCGCTGGGCGCCAATGTGGTGCTGTGCGATCCGCAGGGCCGGCCCGGCCCATGGACCCCG